>JAKBCH010000016.1 GCA_021808055.1 Pseudomonadota bacterium
TGCAGAAGGCCGATGCCATCTACCTGGAAGAAATCCGCGCCGCCGGGCTGTACGATGCCATCTGGCAGGCTTTTGCCGTGCTGCTGCCGGTAAAAAGCGTGGGCGTAATGGGCGATGGCCGCACTTACGACCAGGTTTGCGCCCTGCGCGCCGTAACCAGCACCGACGGCATGACGGCGGAAGTGTACCCGTATGATATTGGCTTCCTCACCCGCGTGGCCGGGCGGATTGTGAACGAGGTGCGTGGTATAAACCGCGTGACCTACGACATTACGAGCAAACCCCCGGGCACGATTGAGTGGGAATGAAATTCGTCCTCTCTACAGGAGATTAAAGTTTATTGGGACATCCAGGAGAATTTTGGCCACGGGCGCGTTTGGTCCGGCGCCGACGCTGACGCCCAGATTGACACTGGTGCGCCGGTTGATCTGGTACCCTATGCCGAAATTAAATTCACCAAAATCGTAAGCTGACCCTTTTATGGCGGAACCATCCTGAGAGGCCGTGAATACGTGCTCTTGTTCATAGCTGAGCGTCATGGATGTGTGTTCGTTGAGGGCAAAGCCAAAGCCGAATGTGGCGGCTATCGCGCTGCCGGGGTTTAGGTTTGTTCTGACGGCTGGGCCACCGCCAGGGTTTTGCAGGTTTACGGTGGAACTGAAATTATAGATGTACTGTATGTTGGCGAATAGCACGCCAGGGTCAGTTGGATAAAGGACCGTCACGCTTGGCTCCAATGCGTTAAATCCTGTGCCAGTCGGCAATCTTTTTTGAATCCCTTCGAGGTATTGGCCGTTGGGGTCGTTAACGGTGTAGATTGGAACATCGTAGGGGCTGATGCCCGTGGCTGTCTTGTAGATCAGGTTGCCGATAAAAATCGGCATGCCGGAATCGCCACGGTTGAACTGGTAGCTGGCGCCAAGCTGGATGTCGCCAATGTTAACATTATTTGCCGACGGGGTGAGGGCAATGGCATTTGGTCCCACAGCTTGCGTGGTGGTAATGCCATACTCCGCCACAATGGGAACCTTGACGTTGAGCTCGAGCCTGTTGGTAACACCCCAGCGCCCCGTTACGGCGAAGGTGCCGACGTTTTGCTGTACGCGCTCGACATAGATATTTCCGAAGGTAAGGCCTGGAATGATTGTGAAGCCATTCACCGCCAATTGGTTGTACGAGTAATAATCGTATTCAACCGAAGGGTCGATGATGATATGGCCGCGCGGGGTTAAGACGCCGCCATTGCTGGAGAGAGCCGTATCCGTTTGTAAAACGGTTCTGGTTTGCTGCTGGCTTGGTGTTGGGCCCTGGATCGAGGTTCTGCCATCCGCGCTTTGAGGGCTGGGCGGCTGAGCCGATGGTGTGCTTTGTGCTGTTTGCTGGCCCGGCGTTGCTTGCGCCGGTGCTGGCCCGCGGCCATGCAGCTTGTTAAGCTGAGTGTCCTTCAGTTGCTGGTTTAGAAGGAGTTCCTCCTGATCGAGCTTGAGGGCTTGCTGTTCAAGCTGCACCTCCACCTGCTGTAACTGTGCTTTCTGTGCTTTTATTTGTGTTTGAAGGGTTTGCAGGCTTGTGGTGGCGCTATTGCCGGTTGGGCCCAGCGCAATTGCGCTATGGGGCCAGAGCAACGTTATGGCGGCCGCGGATCCCGACAAGAAAATACTGCCACGCTTGCCGGCTTTATAGGTGGATGCAGATTTCCGGCCCCTGTGCTTTTGGGTGCTTATCACGAGTGCCTCCTATGTTCCAGGCATAGCCCGTGAATATACGGTGGCGCGATTGATGTGAGGTTTGTATGATTTGAATCAATAACAATAAATTTAATATTTAGAAATATAGCTGGCTCAATCGTGGATATTTCCATTTTCTGAAAAGTGTAAATGCCGGCTGTATCAGTGGTACAGCGATTGTATCCATGACACATGGCTGAAACAGCCTGGCCTGAAGGCAGATGGGGCCGTGCATAATTGAAAATCTATGTGTTTTCAATGCACACCGGAAATTTTAGGCGATGGATTTCGCTTTGGCACGGTGGTTGCACTAACCCTTGCCACCAAGGTCTTGTGGCCATCCGGTTCATTAGGCTGCGATGTTACGAATGATTTTGGGCGGAAACGAAACTCTGTAAACTTCAACGTCGAAAAACAGGAGATGTATATGCGTAAGATCTTGATCTCGAGCGTGTCCATTCTGGTGCTGACCGCAGGTGTGGCGCTGGCCCAAGGCGACGGAGGCCCTCCTTCGCCCTCAGGCTCCACCATAACCAACACCAATTTGGAGGTGCCGATTGTTAAAAACTCTCAAGCTGGGGGCTCTGGTGTTAACAGCAGCGCCACAAGTGGCGGCACAGCGCTCAGCGCCAATCTGAACAACAACTTCAACACGTCGAGCTCCAATAACCAGTCCAACTCGAACAATGAATCGGTTGTGAAGGCGATTGACGGTGGGACCATAGCGAACAACTCTTCGCTCAGCTCGACGAGTTCTCACACGCGGATTGATGTGAAGCTGGCCACGGCTGTGAGCAATGGCAGTGTGGGCGGCAACCGTGTGGAGAACGAGCCGAACGAAGCCCACATGAGTGCCAACGCGACGCAGAACTATGTGAATGGCGGCACGGGCATTCTGACAGCGGAGCAGAACACAGGGGCGAACGCCCTGCAGCAGACTTCTGTTGCGCTCAGCTCGATGGTTTCTGGCAGCAACAGCAGCCAGCCATAAGCCCGTTTTAGGGGTTTATAGGCTCCGCACCATCCTCATGGTGCGGAGCCATTCGGGCATTAGCTTGGGGAGATGAAGACAATGCGCGTCCAGGATTTTATTGCATGCCTTATTACCGGTGTGGTGCTGCAGGGTACGGCTGCCATCGCGTCTCCCGCGCCGGATGGAAATATGTCTCAGCTCCAGATGCTCGGCCCGCCGGTAACCACGGCACAGTTAAAGACCGCGCGGGCGCGCGGAGAGCTTGTGGTGTCGGCGGCTAGCAGTGGTACTGTTGGCAATAACAGCATCGGCTCTGGCAGTGTGACGGGAACGATCACCGATAATCAGTCCATCCAGAACGATAGCGGCTTTACCACCGTTTTGCAGAATACAGGAAATAACGCATTGCTGCAGAACAGCACGTCTATTTATGTATCGGTGAAATGAAACGGCGTGCTCTTCTGCCGGCCGTGTGCGCTGGCGCGTTTTTGGTGGCCGCACGGAAGGCGAGCGCGGGCCAAGTGCAGTTTAACGGCTTGATTCCGGGCGGGTACGGTGTGGTTGTGCCGGCACAGAGCTTTGCCGCACAGAGATTTGCCAGCACCATTGAACAGGAATATGATTTTTCCTGTGGCTCGGCAGCACTCGCGACATTATTGACCTACAGCTACGGCCACCCGGTTACAGAACAGCAGGTTTTTGCCAGCATGTTTAATAATGGCGATAAAAAGCTGATAGAGCAGCAAGGGTTTTCGCTGCTTGACATAAAAGAATACCTCTCCAGGGCTGGATATGAATCTGCCGGATTTCGAGCGCCACTGGATAAGCTGGCGGAAGTGTCTCTGCCGGCCATCGTGTTGATAAATGAGTCCGGATATAATCACTTCGTCGTGGTGCGTGGATTCAAGGATGGCGAGGTTATGCTGGCGGACCCGGCCGTTGGCATGAAGATTGTCAGCGTAAGGCAATTTGAAAATGAGTGGTCTGGAATTTTCTTTATCATTCTGTCGGATGTGCGTATGGCGCAGAAGAAATTCCAGAATGACAATAACTGGCAGTATGTACCCCAATCCCCGTATCAGATTGCCCGCTTCGCGGTGACCATAGCCACATTGCAGCAGGTTACCATTCGCGATGCCGGAGCATTTTAGGAAGGAAAGGCAAGATGTCACATATGCATTTCCGATTGGCCGTGATGCTTGGGCTGGCAGGATGCACTATGCTTGTTGCAGCGTCCCGGCCGGTTCATGCGCAATCCATCATATTTAGCCCTGGAATTGGCCCGGTTCTGTCCCATGGAATGCTCAGCGACAATGATCTATCCCATATTCGGGGCGGTTTTGAGCTGGCGCCAGGTGTACGGGCCTATTTCGCGTTCTCGCAAATTGTCAAAATTAACGGCGAGGTTGTACAGAAAATTGTCGTACCGCAAATGGAGCTATCATCCACGAATCCCGTTGCGCAATTTAGCATTACTGGTGATTCTGGCACCCATGTCTATTCGGGTGCAAATGCGGTGCAGTTAGCCCATTCGAGTAATGGGGTGCAAACTGCTACGGTTGATGCCACGCCCGTGAGCGGAAATCTCAAGGTCTTGACCAATGAAAATGGCGGCCAGACCGAAATTTCGACACAGTTTACGGACGGTGGCATTGCCAACCATGTGGCTAATGTGTCAAATAATGCCGCGATTTCTGCTGCAACAACGATTAGCATTGCGACGCAGGGTTTGGCGGCTTCTATTCAGGCCCAGCGGATGGAAAGCATGATGCTGGCGAATATGCAGCGTAACCAGACTATGTCGCCCTGAGTTAAACCAGCCATGGGTGAATTAGCCGGGATAAGATGAATATGCAGTCCTTATGGAAGCGGCGTATATACCGAACATTTTTAGTGCTGGGGTTTGCCGCGGCGAATATACCCCAGCCGGTGATGGCGCAAACAGCGCAGAGTTTGCCTGCTGCCCTTATTGGGATTGCGCCATTGGCGGACCAGGCGATGCGCCATGTTTCTGGCATGGGTCTGCTTTTAGCGAAGGCCAGTCCCGCATCTCCGAGTACGGGCAATGTTGTTTTGTGGGACGAGATTGCCAAAAATCCCGGTAACGTTCCAAAATCCATTCCAGGATTTCGTGTTACTGTTACGGTGAATGGCGTGCCGCAATAGGCGGCCTTTAGATGCGGCAAAATGCGGGGCCAGGCCCCGCATTTTTTTTGGCTGTTTTATTTTGGCTGAAGGTGTGAGAGGCGCTTCAACCCATGCCTCTTCATCATTCTGTAAAGGGTCACGCGCGAAACATTGAGGTCGCGGGCTGCAGCGCTGAAATTATTGTGGTGTAGTGAAATGGCTGCCTGGAGCATCGATCTTTCCTGCTCCGAGCCTGGTGTGTACCGGAGCTCGGAGGTAGTCACCAGGCGGTTTCTGGCGCGGGAAAATGCCGGCAGGGATTCCAAAGCCAGTTCGGATGCGGAGATGAGCGTCCCACGCCCCATGACAATCGCGCGGCGTATTGCGGAGATCATTTCACGTATATTGCCAGGCCACGGGTAGGTTTCGATCATTGCCTGCGCGTCGGGGGTGAATCCGGTTACCTCACGGCCTAATTCTTCCGCCAGTTTGTAGACGAAGAACCGCGCGAGCAATTGCAGGTCGCCATCGCGGTCTCGTAGCGCTGGCATGTGAAGAGGTAAGACATTGAGCCTGTAATATAGATCTTCACGGAATTGCCCAGTTTCAATTGCGCGGCGTAAATCGACATGAGTCGCGGAGATGATTCTGGCGCTAACAGAAATTGACTGGTGCCCGCCGACCCGGGTGATTGTTCCCTCTTGGAGGAAACGCAGCAAGTGCCCTTGCAGGTCGAGCGGCAGGTCGCCAATTTCATCCAGAAACAGCGTACCTTTATCCGCCAGTTCGATGAGGCCGATCTTCCGGTTGTTAGCACCCGTAAAGGCGCCTTTCTCGTAGCCAAACAACTCAGAGGCTATGAGAGTGGCTGGAAGAGACGCGCAGTTGATGGCAACGAATTTTCCTTCGCGAAAGGCTGAATGCTGGTGGATTGCCCTTGCCGCGAGTTCTTTGCCTGTGCCGCTTTCACCGGTAATTAGAATGGGCGCGCTGGTGGGAGCCTGCCTGCGAATGCGGTCGAACACTTCCCGCATTGCTGGGCTGTCGCCCACCATGAATTCATCTCCGGGTGGTGCAGCCTGCGATTTTTTTCCGCCAAGCGATTGCATCGCTGTAGACGAGGTGTTAAATTTTTGCGCCGCAGCATATTGACCATGGGCGTCGTTTCGCACACCATGCGTTTGTGGCGGCATGTTCTGAGACGGATAAGCAGATTTGAAGCCTGTCATCACAATTCATCTCATTGTTTATATTTCATAACATCCGCCCCTGCCGTAGATGGGGTGGCACTTCGCTGTATAATTGCTGGCGGCTTCATATTCGCAACGGAAAGTTGAATTATTAAGCCCGGACAGCTTCTATGTATCAATAAACCTATTGTATTTTCCATAAGATTCTGCAATTTGGCATGGTGTAATGGTTGCATTACCACTGGTTGCACCCTGGGCCTGTTCCCGCCCAGAGGGTTGTGCAACCCCGTCTCCTTGCGTGAACTTTCTGAGCATTTCCCGTTCTTCTTCCAGAAGCCTGACGATGAGTTTTCTACGCTCCTCATCCCGTACCTTATAAAGTTGGGCTTGAAACCTTTGGATGTTCTCTTCGCAAATCCATATTTGAAGCTCGTTCATGGCGACTTCTCTTTGTTATAATGAAAGGCGGCTCCATACTGACGCTCTTATCTGGGAAGCCAAGTCTCGGATTTCACCTAGGTATTTCTACTTAATTGCATGGATATTTTCTTTACTTATATCGCATATGGTTTACAAATCGAAAAATAGATTCATAAAGTAAAAGACTGTATACTAGCCTTCGAGTTTCGCCATTAAAAACTTGGCCGGATATGTAAAAGTAAAAGACTGGGAAGAAACAAAAATGGCGGACTTCCCTAAGTCCGGGGCTGGCATGCTGCTGGCTGTAGTACCTTGAATGGCCTCGCTGCGGCGGATTTAGCGCGCTAAACCTGCCATGCTGCCACGGGTTATAAAGATTCCATTCTAAGCTATTGCGATATTGTGAAGAGTTTTGTGGGGCTGATATTGTTTAGAATATTTGTTTCTATTAAGGAATATAGTGGATTTCTCAAGGCATTCGGGCTGTAAAGCTGGGGCGGTGAGGCATGGGGCTGATTGTAAGAGAAGATGCGGCTGAATTAGGAAGTGCAGCCTTGAACAAAGAAAGAATCGCCACGAATATAGCGGTGCGGGAAGGCTTGGCGCGGCAGTGCCAGATGGCGGCCGAACTTTTCGGCGCATTCGAAAGTGCCCCGCTTGCCGCGATTTTATTGGATGCCAGCCTAAGGGTTAAGTTATTCACGCCAAAAATTCGGGATTGGTTTGCCTTGGCTGATACCGATGCCGGGCGGCCTTTTATGGATGTTGCACCTAAATTCTTAGATGGGGATCTGGTTAAGGATGTATTGGCTGTTGCTGCAACGGGTGCGCCGCGTGAATGCAAGAAACAGGGGGAGAGCGGTGCCGGGTATATACGCTCGGTTATTGCCCGCAAAGCGTTGGCGGGTGAACCGAAAGGGATCATGATTGTCTATGCAAATATAAATGAAATCGAGCAGTTGGAAATGCCTGTTGCCGAGGCGAATGACTATAACGGGTTGATTTTGAGCCCAGCATCTGCCGGTGAATTTGACGTTATGCGCATATTGCATGAACGATCGGCCAGGCTGGTTGAAAATGGCGATCTCGCAGCTTTTTTAAGCGAGATACTAAACGCTGTGGTGAGCCTTCAGAAGGCTGATTGTGGTGATATTCGAGTTTATGATTCTGTGCGTGGCATACTGCCAATTGCCGCACAAAAGGATTTTCCACCACAATTTTTAGAATATTTCGCACAGATGGATACGCGCAAGGATTCTGCCTATTCTCGGGCATTACGTGAGGGCAGACGCATTATCGTTGACGATATGATGCTTAACGAGAATTGCGGGAGTGATAGAGAATTTATGGCGCAAGCGGGATTCCGCGCGATGCAATCCTCGCCGGTTTTTGTTCATGGTGGTGCTGTTGAATATATTCTTTCCACATATTTCAAGGTGCCGCATGTGCCTTCGGAACGGGATTTGCGGCTTACGGATGTTTGCCTGAGGATGGCCGCGGAGCGTATTGCGCAAATAAAGACCAATGAAGAGCTGCGGGCGGCGCGGCTTGCCGTTGAGCAGGCCAATAAAATGAAAACCAAATTCCTGGCAGCCGTGGGGCATGATTTGCGGCAACCCCTGCAGACCATTGGCCTTCTCAAAGCCGTTATGGAGCGGCAGGTGGTCAACCCACAGGCCTATACAACCCTTATCAAATTGGGCAACGCGGTCGGCCACATGCAGGAACTGGTGGACTCCTTGCTGGATGTAAACCTGATTGAAAGCGGCGCCGTGCAGGTTGATCTGGAAAGCCTCGCCCTGGGGCCTATACTTGCCCGTGTGGCGCGCGACTTTGAGCCTGCCGCCATGGCTAAAGGGCTTGAACTGCGTCACGTTCAGTCGTCTTTCCTTGTCCGGGGAGACGGCCGGCTGCTTGCGCGCATACTTGATAATCTTGTGTCTAACGCCATTAAATTTACCGATAGAGGCAAAATTCTACTGGGTTGCCGGCGGCGCGGGGCCGATGTTTTGCTGGAAATATGGGATACTGGCATTGGTATTCCGCCAGAAAATTCAGGTTCTATTTTTAACGAATTTCAGCGTGGCCGCCATGAGGGCGTTGAGCGTTCGGGGTGCGGGCTTGGGCTATATATTGTCCGGCGTTTCGCCGAGCAGCTTGGGTACAAAATGGAGCTGCGTTCTATGCCCGGAAAGGGCAGTGTGTTTAGCCTGGTTATTCCACATCAGTTGATCGTTGGCGGGGGGGAGCCTGACGGTGCGGTTCCGGACTCTGGTGCGGGCCTGCCCTATGTTCTTCTGTTGGAGAGCAATTCCACGCAGCGTGACGCGCTTGAAGCCCTGCTGCAGATTGAAGGCTATTGTTCCATTGCCGTGAGTGACGGTGCCACGGCGCTCGCTGAGCTTGAGCATATACCGCCTGGAGTGGCGCTGATTATTGTCGCGGATCATGATCCTGGTGCGGGAATGGACGTGATTGGCATCATCCAAAAAGCCGCCAGCTTGATGCGCCGGAAAATTCCTTCTCTGCTTCTTAGCGCGCGAGATCCTGGCTTGGTTGATATTGAAAGGGCTGGCCCTAACTGCCAGTTTATCGCCAAGCCGGCAAATCCTGCTTATCTTCTGGCTGTGATTGAAAATGCGATCCGCTTGTACCGCCCAAGCTGGTATAGCGGCATGGGGGCAAGGCAGCATTTGGCGGTAACGCCGGCCGTGTCACACTCACCCGATGCCGAGCTTGCCGTTATCGACGATGACGCGGGCATTTGCGACGCCATATGCGCCATATTGGAGCCTGGGGGCTATAAGGTTGAGAGCTTTTTGTCCGCCGAGGCCTATCTTGCGGACGCGCGGCGCAGCCGGTTCAAATGCCTCATTGCCGATATAGGTTTGCCAGGCATGAGCGGTATGGCGTTACTTGCACGGCTGCGCGGCTTCATGGAGTGGCCTCAGGTTATCATTCTCAGTGGCGATGCTGACTGGACCATTGCGGCAGAGGCATTGCGGGACGGCGCGGCGGATTTTCTACGTAAGCCCGTGCAGGGCACGGCGTTGCTGCAGAGTGTCGCTAACGCTTTGCGGCATGGGCGAGAGGCGCTGGTGATGGACCCGGCTCAGCAGGCAGATATTGTCGCCCGGCTGGGGCGGTTGACTGGCCGCGAGCGCGAGGTTCTGGCGCGCGTTGTAAAAGGCGAATTGAACAAGAATATCGCGGCTGATTTAGGCATAAGCGAGCGGACGACGGAGCACCACCGGCAGAATGTCATGCGTAAGATGGGGGTAAAGTCACTGGCCATGCTGGTGCATATGATGTCATCGTGGAAAGGGCACGAAATTTAGGCCAGTTATGTTCCGGGTTTACGTAAGACGTTACAGGGTGATGCACTTCATATCAAAAAATTAAAAAGAATGATTTGACGAATAATATTAGTTTCTGGGATTGCGCGTTGCAAGCGGGCTGAGCTGCACAATTAACAAATGATACCGCTTGGCATGCAATAAACAGCAAAGGGCAGGAGACCAGAATATGCCAATTCCGGAAAGAGCCTCGACAGAAAAAAGGGAGGTTGATATTACCGAAACCGCGCGTCAGCTCGACATTGTCGCTGATTTGCTTACGATTGAGGGGGGAGACGCGGTACTTTGCCAATGCTACCGGCGTGTTGCGGCGCGGGTGCGGGAGATGAATGCCGGGACGATCGATGGTGACGCATTCGAGGCGGCAATTCTTGCAATGCCAGGGATCGGCCCAAATGCTGCGGCGAAGATATTGGCCATTGCGCACGGGTGCCATCCCAACTTGCTCGATGTTATCGGCGAGATATTCCCGCAAAAGCTGGCCTCTCTTTTGTTGTTGCCAGGCCTTGGCCCCCGGCGGGTCAATCTTCTCTATATTGAACTCGGAATCGACTCGATCGAGCAGCTGGAGGCCGCGGCCGCGGCTGGCAAGCTGCAGTCTCTGCCTGGATTTGGCCCTGCATTGCAGCAGAGATTGCTGGTTACCATCGAGCAGCGGAAAAAAAATGCCGCGGAGCGATATTGCGTGATAAATGCCAGCCCAGGCGGTGCCTTGCGGCGGCCAGCGGGTGTGGCTTTATAATTGTGCCTTGCATGGTTTGGCCAATTTCCGCTCACCGTCCGGTTTACGCCGTTACAGAATATTGACCAGAATTAGATAGTGTGTACTATCTATGTAAAGCTGCGAGGTCGCGATGGACGGAAGGAGGTAGGATGAAGTGTGCCAATGAGGGGCGTATAAAGGCTGTACAGTGCTGGGTTTTGGAGAATTTGCCGCATCAGCATGGGGTAAATGCCCTGGCCGGCCGGGCTGCCATGAGTGTACGGCACTTTACACGGGTTTTTAGGGAACAAACAGGCATGACGCCGCGCGTGTTTGTTGAAGAGGCGCGTACAAGCCTGGCCGCACGATTGCTCGCAAATTCCGATATGCCGCTGAAGCGCGTGGCAAGCCGCAGCGGATTTTTGAACGTGAATGTGATGAGGGCGGCGTTTATGCGCCAATTTGGTGTTGGACCACAACGATACCGCCTGCGGGCGCGGGCTTGATGAGAAGGTATGGCACTGGCACCACGCCAGACGGTGGCATGACAATGCCGCCGTCCGCGAAGGTGCTGTTGCTAGCCAGAGATGGCGTGCATGCGCAAGAGATTGAAGCCCCACCCATGCATTATAGGCCAAGATCCTCTATTGCGCCGTCGAAATTTCCGCCCAATTTATGGGTTGCCTTGGCCAAGCGCTCAGCCGGTAGGCGCTTGATATAACCATCGATAAGACGTTGATAGTTGCTGATGAGCCCTTCGATGGATTTGGCCAGCCGCATGAACTCAAACCCTTGTGAGTGCAGCCCCTTTTGCTGCAATGGAATATTTGAATAGTCCTGACGCGGAATCATCGGAAAATCTGAACTATCGTATGGTAGCTTTGTTGGATTCATAACAGGCGCAGGCTCTTTGCCCTTGGGGTGTTGGGTCAACGACCAGATTTCAAACAGGCAGCTCTCTGGGCCGAGTGGCCTGATACGGTAGGAAGACATGGAGGTGAAGAACGGCAGAAGGAAGTAATTTGGAAAAAGAAACTCAACCGCATTCAACGGATGTGATTCGCAAACCGCGTTGAGATCTGGTACATCTTCGCCAGCGGCGCGTAATTGCTTTGTGATTTGCGCTTGCAACGAATGGTACCAGGCTTGCACGGCTTGGGCCGGATCATCCGGTAGCGGCATATCGAGCAATTGCCCTGCGATCGCCAGCTCTTTTTCATGCACCATGCCGGCCATTCCCTTGCTCAGCAACTCCAGATGCTGGTATTGGGCGAATATATTCTCAGCCACACTGAGGGACGGGTCGACCGCCGCACCGATTCCACCAGTATCCATTCCATATCGCGAATTATAGAGAATCGGCACGGTACGTTGCAGCTGCGGATGTGTTTTCATTACATGATAGCCTTCCATGAAGGCTTCCATAGCAATTTTCCAATTCGATGGCAGAACAGTTGCATACCACCATTCCGCACGCAGGTTGTCTACACCATGCGCCTCCAGCCGCTCCGCGACGGGACCAATAGATTCCCGGAAACTGGAAGCATTGTCGTCAAAATTTATGAATACACATCCCCCCCATATTTCAGATCGGCAAGGGCGTAAGGAAAGCTCCCGTTGCTCAAGCATCTCTTCTCCGAAGAGGTGCCTGCCATAGACAAAAGTGCATTCGCCTTCCATGTTCCATCGCCAGCCGTGGAAAGGGCATATAAATCCTTTGCCTTTGCAATTTCCGTGAGCTCCTTCCGTGAGTGGAACACCACGATGGCGGCAATGATTATGGAACGCTCTAATGCCCTCTATCGTACGCACGATGATAACGGATTTTCCGAGAATGGTGTAATCAACCCAGTCACCGACATTGGGGATCTGCTCAATCCTGGCGGCCATTTGCCAAGTATGCGCCCATAGCCGCTCAGCTTCCAACTGAAAAAACTCTTCATCGTAATACCGTCCGGCTGGAATTTTCGCCGGATTGGTAATTATGAGCCTGTCTTCTGCCCTATCACGCTCTCTATATTCCATGTCGGCCATTGTCATTTCCTTGTAAAAGGTGGCGCCTCAGGCAATTGGTTCTACGCCGGCGGTTTTGGTGCGATGAAGCAGGCGGCCGCAATCGGGGTCATAGGGCATGGCACGGTGCATGGTGCCGGTATTGTCCCACATCACGGCATCCCCCAGCTTCCACTCGTGCGAATAGCGGAATGGCTCGCTTGTTGCCCATTCCCGCAGGCCATTGAGCAGGGAAGCGCTTTCTGTCCAGTCCATGCCAATAACATGATGTGCCGTAGCACCGAGTACGAGCGATTTGCGTCCGGATGTGTGCGTCCAGACGAGGGGCAATTCAGTCTCGCCGATTGCCATCATTTCTTCCAGCTTCGCCTGGCTTGGCTGTGGATCGTAATAAAACAAAGTGGTCCAAGCTGAATGTGCCACACGCAAATACTCGATCTTCTTTTTCGTGTCATCATCGAGAGCTTCATATGCAGCGTACGTATTGCAGAATTCTGTATTTCCGCCCCAAGTTGCCAGCTTTTTGCTGGAAAGCAAGGCTGCCCCGATAGGACGTTTGTTCATTGTTCCATCGATATGCCAGTAGAGCGATCCTTTAAGATAGTCTGATTTTCGATTCACTTTATTATCGAGAGAAATATTATAGACCTCTTCGCCGTCGATTTCTGGTAGAAATTGTCCCATCATCTTGGTGAATTTGACTTGCTCGGCATCGGTGAAGTCTATTTCAGGAAATAAAAGAACACCGCGCTGCTCCAGAAGCTCTAATATCTCGGACGTTAGGTCGCCACTAAGCAACTCATCCTTGCGGTTATGAATTCTGCTTCCAATGTTCTGCTTAAGGGGGGTTTGCGCAAGTCGGTTGATGTTCACGATATCCATGAGATTCCTCCAAATATTGTTATGACAACGGTTTCGGCGCACCACTGCCCATATAACGGGCCAGATTTCGGTGCAGATTGGTGACTTTTCGTTCCTGATGAGGGTTTGGAAGATTGCCGCGGAATCCACGCGACTTTAGCCCTTTTTGTACGGCAGCCATGTTGGAGAAGTCCTGCGCAATTACTTTACGCCAATTTTTCTCATCTGGTTCGGCATGCACCCATTCGGTCACAGGCTCACAGCCTTCGGGAAAGCGCTCTATCGCATAGGCCTCGTAGATGCATTTGTCCGGGTCTGTGCCATATGGACGGGTTCGATAGCAAAGTGCAAAAGTTGGCCCTTGCAATATTCCCATATTCGGAAAAATATGCCACGCTAAGCCGGCCTTTGCCATCTGTTCTTCGCTTATTTCGGGCCATGTGATGCCAAGTGCCGCATAGTCAGCCTTGGCGGATTCCAGCCAATGGTGATGAACCTCGCTGGCGGGTGTGCCTTCAGGTAATTCATCCACCAGGCGCTGCGCGGCATCCACCAAAATCTGCGTGGTACTCGCACCAACTGTTTCCCAAAACTCTTTTTGCATTTCCGCCATCATTACACGGGCGTCGTTTCCTGCTCCGGTACGGTGTACAGTAACATTGGCAGCCGACCCCACTTGTTTTCCACGTGTGTCATAGCCATCGTTTCCATGCAGGCCCTGTGCGGCACTCCAGGCATAGAAGTCGCCATATTTTACAAGTTGGGGGTGTGTGCCTGCAACATGGTATGGCTCCATGAAGGCTTCTAATGCGACTTTCCAATTGCAATCGAATACGACCCATTGCCGGAAACGGTATCTCATATTTGCGAATTCGAAATTATCCAAAAGGGTTGCGGCGGGCTCCAAATAGTCACGCAATGGTTCGCAGCCAGGATCCATGTTAATCCAGATCCATCCGCCCCAGGTTTCGGCTTTTACTTCGGTAAGGCAGGTGCGTTCCGGGGTTAATGCGCCACTCCAGTCTTCTTTGTCGGGAATATTCCGGGCCTTGCCGTCAAGGCCGAAACTCCAGGCATGAAATCCACAGACGAAAACAG
Organism: Pseudomonadota bacterium; assembly: GCA_021808055.1. The sequence goes on from JAKBCH010000016.1 coordinate 14,469, forward strand.
GAGTTTTTCCCTGAGCGCCATTGCATCCAGGGGGGGTATCCACCAGTTTTCTTCCACGATGGGGGCACACATTATGGTATGCTCTTATGCTCTCAGGTCCGGTACGGACAATAAGGATAGAGTCATTGCCAATATCGTAGGTTATGTAGTTTCCGGTCTCGGGTATTTCTTCAACCCGGCCGGCATGTTGCCACACTTTTGCCCATAACTTCTCTCCCTCGGCTTCGGCATACTCGCGTGATATATATGCCTCTACGGGAAACGTTAGCGGCTCTGAAAGGTCATCTTGCGATATATTCTCGATTTTATTCATGGGTGCCTCATGCCATCTCGGACGCTACGGCGCTTTGCGTGCTCAGCACTAGCCCGTCTAACGTGCCATTAGCGCGCCAATTTTCCAGGAGAGCCTCAAAGGCATAGAATCCAGGTCCGTAAGGCTCGCCAAGATACCAGCGTAATTTTGATTCACCTTCGTTATTGAAGTAGCCAGGCGTACATTCCCGTGCGAAACCCGATGTATCGATGGCTGTTTCCCGGATTGTATTCACCCACGTTTCTTGTGCTTCAAGGCTTGGCTCCACACGTGTTGCACCGCGGCGCAGTGCCGCGCTGATAATATAGCCGATATGCTTGCCCTGGCTGACAAAAGTAACACTGTTGGTGGCATTCAATCCGGCTTGTGTAAAACCTGTAAAGAACTGGTTGGGAAAGCCATGCGTCATCATGCCATGCAGTGTTTTGTAGCCGCCATCCCAATGGTCATAAATGGAAACGCCATTGCTGCCTTGGATCGTCTGGATTCCCCAGCGCTTCTTCAAATCGCTGGTCATCTCGAACCCGCTGGCGAGAATCAGGCAGTCGATTTCATACTCTACACCGTCATGGATAAAGCCTTTCTCTGTCATCTGCTCAACCCCGCGTGTCGCCGCAACATCGATGAGTTTTACATTTGGGCGGTTGAAAGTCTCGTAGTATTCATCGTTCGAGCATGGGCGCTTGCAGAGGAATCGATACCAGGGTTTAAGCAATTCAGCGGTTTTCTTATCGTGTACAATTTCATCCACACGGTGGCGAAGGCGCTCCATGACGCGGTAATCCATCACGTCACGGCGTGCCATATAGCCTTCCGGTGTCAGTGTTGGCCAGCCATCCGCCTCCAGCTCAGCGCTGAGGTTCCGGTTAATTTCTGTCCAGATGTCGCAAATCAAATCTGGTTCACCCTTGCCGAATCTCTCCATCGCGCCATGATGGAAATTTTCCTGCCGTGCCTTCTGCCAGCCCGGTTTCAGCGTCTTTACCCATTCCGGGTCAGTGGGTAGATTGTTACGCTCATCCACACTGGAAGGCGTGCGCTGCAAGACGTAGGTTTGCTGTGCATATTTTCCGAGATATGGCACAACCTGAACTGCGGTGGCGCCGGTACCCAGTATGGCCACGCGCTTGTCCGCAAGTTTATGCAAGGCCGGATCGCGCCCGGATCCACCTGAATACTCGTAGTCCCAGCGTGCGGAATGAAAAATTCTTCCCTTAAAATCAGAAATACCCGGGATAGATGGAAGTTTTGGCTTATTCAACGGCCCGCCTGCCATAACAATGAAACGCGCCCGTATTTCATCGCCTCGATTTGTGGTGATCAGCCAGCGGTCGGTAGATTCATCCCAGCGTAGTGCAGTAACAAGAGTATGGAATATAGCGTGCGGATAAAGATTATAGTGATTCGCTATACGCACGGCATGCTGATATATATCCCATCCATCCTCGAATTTTTGTTTCGGCATGAATCCAGTTTCTTCGAGGAGAGGCAGGTAGCAATATGCATCATTATCGCACTGGATGCCCGGATAGCGGTTCCAGTACCAGCAGCCGCCCCAATCTCCAGCCCAGTCTATGGTGCGGAAATTCTCAACACCTGCTTGCTTCAACTGAATTGCGGTCATCATCCCGCAAAATCCCGCACCGAGAATTGCCGCGTCAATCTCTTCATGAAGCGCAGGACGGGGAAGAACAGGCATATGCGGATCTGCCTCGTATGCCTCGGCGAACTTTCCCGTTGGTTCAAAATATTGCGCTTGCCCATCGGGGCGTAAGCGTTTTTCCCTTTCTTGACGATAACGTTCGCGAATCGCCGGGATGTCCAGCGTGGCGGCCGATGGCAATTCTGTGGGACGGCAGGTCATTCTTGGCTCCTCATGCCACTCGATCATGCAAGTGGGCGCAGAACGTTGTTGTTGATAATTTTTATAGCCTATCGGCGGAAGTCTCTTTGACCTATGTCAAAACCGGGCAGGTCCATATTTTGAATCGTCACAAAAAATGCGGCCATCCGCAAATGGCCGCATTTCAATTTTTTATTGTAATGAAGTTTAAGTCGCGATCTCCCGGTTCACTTCACCAATTTTCTTGCCGCCTTCAAAGTATCCCAGGCCGTAGTCACCTTCAATGGTTGTACGCTGCGTGCGCCGTTCATACATGGGGTTGCAGCCTTCCACGGCGTGCATCACGCGCCAATTATCCCAAATCAGCATGTCTGTTGGCTTCCAGTCATGCCAGTAGGCTTTTGCATCGCATTTACGGATGACTTCCTGCATCACCTCTTCGCACAGGGCATTACCTTCGGCATCCTCGTGGTTTTCAATTCCCACACACATCCAGGGGCCCACATGCATCACCTTTTTCCCGTCCTTGCGCGTCCACACCATGGGATGCATGGCACGGGGAAACGTCTTGGCTTCCTCTGCCGTGCGCAGCAGTGCCGGTGTATCACCAAAGGTCGTGAAGTTGCGTCCGAAGGGCTGCTTGCTCAGGCGCACATCTAGCGTATAAATGGCGTTGAGATGCTCTATTTTAGCCCTCAATACGGGGTCGAAATCCTTATATAATTGTACGCCGTCGGCAAATCCTGTCCGCCCACCTTCACCTTTTGGTGCGTTTATAATGGCGCGCAGAATACCCGCGTGGTTGAGCTTGTCGTTATAGGCGTGGTCAAAATGCCAGGGGGCATGGCGCGCCACAATCTTGCCATTCATCTCAATCAAGCCGGATTTATCTTTCTCCGGGTCTTGCGGCATCGAGTGCATGTCGATCACGCCCGGCATCATCTCTTCATCCACGCGCGGCGTGGTCGCTGTGGGGTGTTTCTTGAGGGGGCCAAATACATTGGAGAGGGCGACCTGCATCTTCTGCGACGGCTCAACGCCCGTGAAGACGATCATGCCACGATCCTCGAAAATTTCGACGAGCTGGCCACGGATGCGTGGATCGGCCAGCGTCTCATATGTTATGCCTTCGACGATCGCACCGAAGCTAAGATCGGCGCGAAGATCACGAACCTTGATGTCACCCATTTCCTTCCCCCTATGTGATGAAGACATTGCCGCCTTGGGCGGCCACGCCTTCATTGGCTGCTAACATAGGGGTCAGCAGGGCGCGTTGATGTATGTCAAAATTCAGTTTTGGCTGAGTTCAGGGGCCAGCTGCGCCGCATTGCCAAGCCCTGCCCGGGCGAGCTTAAGCCATCTCCACCCGTGCCGTTGCGGGCAAGCCGGTAAACACGGCCCGCCGCAGGGCCGTCAGCTTTTAATAACAAGGACGTTATACATTCCGCCAGCCACTTCCACGCCATGAATTTCATGGGTGAAGCCGGGAAAGCGCCGGTCATAGGCTTCCAGCGCCTGAAGATAGCCTATGACCGGCCCGTCTGCCGCTCCGGCGTTCTCCCCTGGCATGAGCAGTGGAATGCCCGGAGGATAGGGGACAATGGCCGTGGCAAGTGTCCGCCCTTCCAGCCGGTCTAACGTCACGCGCTCCACTTCGTTGCGCACCAGGCGTTCATAGGCCTCCACCGGGCTCATTTCGGGTTCGGGCAGCGCGGAGAAACTCTCGCCCAGCAGCCGCGCCGTGCTTAGCTCGTTCATGGCCGCGAACATGCGCTTGCACAAACCGCGCAGCCCCATGCCCGCGTAATGTCCTCCGTAACGTGCCACCAAATCGGGCAGCACCCGCGCAAGCTGCGCGTCCCGGCCGTAATCACGGCGGAAATCGAGCAGCCCGTTTACGAGTGTGCCCCATTTGCCCTTGGTTACACCCAGCGAGAACAGAAATAGGATGGTGAAATCCGCTGTCTTTTCCGCCACTATGCCGCGCGCGGCGAGGTAGGCTGTAACCACGCTGGCGGGTATGCCAAGCGGCATCACATCGCCCGCCGCGGTCATGCCCGGGGTGAGTACCGAGACCTTGATCGGGTCCAGCATGCAATAACCCTCCTCGATGGCGCCAAATCCGTGCCAGGCGGCATTGGGTGCCAGCATCCAGCACTGGGGATCCGTGGCCAGATGCTCGGGGCCGGCGGCATAAAAGGGCACAAATTCGCCCTCCTGGTTGCGTACCTGGTCCGGTTGCCAGACATCGAAGAACCAGCCATCCTCATCCGTGACGCCGGCTTTCAGCTTGGCGATCATTTGCCGGAACGCCACCGCCTCGCGGATGGACGCGCTGGTGATTTTTTCACCGGACGTATCCATCATCGCCACCGAAACATCGTTGGAGGCCATGATGGCGTAATTGGGCGAGGTCGAGGCATGCATCATGAAGGCCTCGTTAAAACGCGCATGCTCAACAGGCCTGCGCCCATCGCGCACATGAATCATCGAGGCCTGGGACAAGGCGGCAAGCAGCTTGTGGGTGGATTGCGTGGCGAAGACCGTCGGCTTGTTCCGGTCGCGCGCCGAGGCTTCGCCGTGCATGGCAAAGCGCTCCTTATATATAGGGTTGAAGCGCGCATAGGCGTACCAGGCTTCATCGAAATGCAGCCGGTCCACGCTCTCGCCCAGCAATTCCTCGATTCGCGAGACATTGTAGCACAGCCCGTCATAGGTGGAGTTGGTGATGACGGCGTGCACGGGGGAGGGGTCTATGCCCTCCTTCACCAGCTTGTTACCGCGGATCATCATCCGCACATGCGCGGCGGTGAGCCTCTCGGGCGGAATCGGGCCGCTAATGCCCAGCGCATTGCGTGTTGGCATCAGGTAAACTGGCACCGCCCCACCCAGGATCATCGCATGCTCAACCGATTTGTGGCAGTTGCGGTCGCATAGTGCCACCTGGTTGCGGGTGACGCTGGACATGAGAACAACCCGGTTGGCGGTGGAGGAGCCGTTGGTGACGTAATAGCACCTGTCTCCGCCAAATACCTTGGCCGCATAGCGCTCGGCCTCGCCAATCGGTCCGCTATGGCCGAGCAGCGAGCCGAGATCGCCAACCGAGACCGAGAGGTCGGAACGGAACAGCCGCTCGCCGAAAAAGTCAAAAAAGGCGCGCCCGGCGGCTGAGGTGAGAAACCCCGTGCCACCCGTATGGCCTGGCGTGTGCCAGGAATATTCAGCTTTGCGGGCAAAGGCCACCAGCGCCGCGAACATGGGCGGCAGAACCGATTGGCGGTAGCGGGCAAGCGCGGTGGTAATTCGTCCGCTGATGAAATCCATGCTGTCTTCGAGCAGCCAGATGAAATCATCCGCCTTGATCATGACCTCGAACGGGATGTCTGATGCGGCGGAGCGGAGCGAGAGCAGGAATATGGGCAGCGCCGCGCCAAATTGCCGCCCGGCTTCCAGCATGCCGCGTGCCGCCGCATGGTTCGCGCTCTGGTCCAAATCCCAATCCACCACCAGGCATTGAATGGTGGGGTCCGAGGCGAGAATCGCCTGTGCATCTTCGGCCGAGGCGGAAAACAGCACGTCCACATCGCCCGCCTCCAAATCGGCGATAAGCAGCGCCAGCGCCCGCCCGGCGGCCGTATCCGCCGCGAATGTGCCACAGGCGAACAAGGCCCTCATCTGCAATTTCAGATTTGCCTGTAAGGCCATGAGCCCCTCCCTGACATTCATCACCGCATGGCGGCGAAAACCAAGTAACACCAGGCTGGGCGGGGAATGCCATTCTGGGGTGAACCCAGAATCACCGCGCCGTTTCTGGCTTCCGCCTCTGGCCGAGGCCTTTTATGCGGTAAAGGAGCATACCTACCCGTGCCGCGCCAGAGTTTGGGCATACCCCTGAAACTGGCGATAATCAGTAAACTGAGAAATTATACTATGGGGCCACTGGTTTATGTGGCGGAGCAGCAATGTTACCGTGTGGAAATGGCCAAAAAGATGCGCGGCCAACACATTTGCGTGATAAACCCTGGATGGCCGCGCGGAAACTGGGTAGACAAACATTAAGGCAAGGTCCTTTAGGGGCGGAACGCGATAAGGGCGGGGGGCATGTATCTTTTTCCGGTTTTCCGATGGTTTGAAGCTATTCCACCCGCTCACGGGTTAATGCGCGACCGCCGTGCCGTAACGTCGATTGAATATGTGATTATCGCGCTTATCATCGCCACGGCTATTGTTGGCGGGTTGTCGACAATCGGCGGTCATTTGAGCACTAGTTTTAACAGAGTCAGCACCGAGCTGTAAGGCTGCCGGCTGGGCGGCTCAACCGCGCCGGTAAAGGCATTTTGGGGGTTAGCGCAACCTGGCTGCATCACGATTCTGTGATGGAGATTTTTGCGTGTCGCCCGAAAACTGTCCGGATTGGTTTCTGGCTGGTTGATGTGTCTATTTTTAATATTTATGATAAAATTATTATTAATAAGTCTATTAAAAGATACAGTTTTTGTGTTCCGTGAGGTGGTTTTTATTAAATTGAGCGCAAATCCCGCCCTTTTGTGAGTATTAACAATTATGCCTTAAAATCACGGATTATTGTTGGCTCAGGCCCAAGTTATGTTTGACAAAAACCTCTAAATTCCGTGTATTGCAACCAACCCTGCACAGGGTTGATGTAATGAATGGGAGCTTAATCGTTCTCCATTTTTTACGGGAAAGCCTTCAAGCTCGGCCCGCTCCACCGGCGGTGCCGGGCTCATAACATAAAAGGATCGCTTCATGCTGAACTATGTACGTACCGCCATGGCCGTCAAACTTGCTCAACTCAACCTCGACAAGCGCGCCGTGACCGCGATTGAATACGCCCTGATCGCCGCCCTGATCGCCGTTGTCATCATCGGCGCGGTTACCACGCTGGGCCATAACGTTGCTAACACGTTTAACAGCGTCTCCACCGAGCTTTAATAAATCATCGCCCCGGTTCGCCGGCGCGGGCGAATGGCTGGCAGGGGAGACCCTGCCAGCCATTTTTTTAGCCCGCCATTTTTTTTAGCCCGCCATTTTTTGCGAGCCGTCTTTTGCTGCTTTTCGCGCGGCTGCCGGGGGCGCGCCCGTATAAAAATTACAAAATTATGGGTCATTAGCGCGGTTCGGCGCCAATTTGCACTGGCTTAGCGGCACATAGTGCTATTAGATTGAGATTACAGGAATTGCATTTGTTGAGTTTTTGTATCAATATAACGTGTAACTATAATATCAAGGGGTTGGGCTTGGTGGTGGAGATGAAACTGGGGGCGAGGCCATGAACCCGGTATTGGCTGTTCCGGCGGCGGGGTTGCTTGGCTACGCGGCATTGCACGATCTCGCCGTGCGCACCGTTCCCAATTGGCTGCCCGCCTTGCTGCTGGTCATCGGCGTTTCCGCCCGGTTGCTCGAGCATAATCTTCTTGCCGGGCTTATTGCCGCTGGCGTGGCTTTTGCCGTATTGTTCGCGGTTTGGCTGGTAGGCGCCATGGGCGGCGGCGATGTTAAACTATGGGCTGCCGCCGTGCTGCTGGTGCCGCCCGGCTGGCAGCCGCAACTGGCCTTTTTCGTCAATGTCGTCCTGGCTGGCGGTGTGCTGGCCATGGCTTATCTGGGCTTGTCCTTGGTGGTGCCCCGCCCTCGCGCATCCACCCAAGGCAGCCATTTGCGCCGGCTGCTGCGTGTTGAGTTGTGGCGCATTGGCCGCCGCGGCCCGTTGCCCTATGCGTGCGCCATAGCGGCCGGGGGCATTGTTACCCTGATTCCCCATATTCCTCAAAACCTAGGATAGCCCATGGCCTTCCGTCTCGGCGTTTTTGGTGTTCTTGTTGCGGCGCTCATCGGCGTGATGGTGTTCGCGTATTCCATTCTCAACCCCGCGCGGCATGGCCAGCAAGCCGCTGGCCCGGCTACCCCGCCGCCCACAGAGCAAATTTTAACAGCGGGCTCGCCCCTGCAGGCGGGCAGCCTGTTGCAGCCAACAAATATTTCCAGCACCGCGATCCTCACTTCCGCTCTCGTTCCTGGCGAGCTGGTGGATACGCCAGCCAACCGCAGCGTCTTGGTTGGCTCCATGGTGCGGGTTCCGCTCACGGCTGGCGCGCCAATCATGGATGACCAGGTCATTCATCCCGGCGATCATGGCTTCCTGGCGGCGGTGCTCTCGCCTGGAATGCGCGCTGTTACCATTTCGGTGGATACGGTGACGGGGGCAAACGGCATGATCTGGCCGGGCGACCATGTGGATGTATTGCTGACCCAGGATATTAATGGCGCGCCTTTGGACAAGAGCATTGCCGCGGAGGTGGTGTTGAGCGATGTGCGCGTCATCGCCACGGGTTCCACCCTGGTTAAAAATACCAGCCAGGGGGTGGGGGATGTGCCGCCCAGCACTGTTACGCTGGAAGTTTCGCCCGAGCAGGCCTCGCGCATTCTGGTTGCCTCCAACCTTGGGCGCCTGTCGCTAATCGTGCATTCCGCCCAAGGTGTTCAAAAGCCAGATGCAAGGCAGCCCGTGCCTGGCCCGGTTTTCTCAGGTGATGTTTCGCCGGCCATGGCGGCGTCGCTGCCCGCCCAGGCGCAGGTAACAACGGTTACGGTCATATCCGGCGGCAGCGACAAGGAGTTCAAGTTCTGATGCGCAACATCATTCATGGCGCCGCGCTGGCGCTAATCCTCGCCTGCCCGCTGGCGGCGCAGGCGCAGGATGCCGCAGCCCAGGATGGCTCCGCCGCGCAGGTGGCGCCCGCCCCGCAACCTTATTACGGTTCCTTCTCGGTGCAGGTGGGCAAGGGCACGCTGATCAAGCTGCCGCAGCCAGTGGCCAGCCTGTTCGTCGCAGATCCTGACACCGCCACTGTTCACCCGGCCAGCCCGGATACAATGTTCGTTTTCGGCAAAAAGCCGGGTGAGACGGATATCGTCGGCACGGACCAGAATGGCAACCGCATCGCGCAGTTTACCGTCAGCGTTACGCCGTCCAGCTATGCGAATGACCGTTTCCAAGGGCAGTCGCAGAATGTGGCGCCGGGCAATGATGTGACGATGGAGAGTGAGCCCAACGGGGTCATTCTGCGTGGTAATGTCGATACGGCGGCGCAGGCGGATATGCTCGTCAACCAGGCCAAGGCCATCGGCAATGGCACGGTTGTTAACGACATGACAGTGAACCAGCCGGTGCAGGTGGAGTTAAAGGTCCGTATCGCGCAAATGTCGCGCACGGTTACACGCTCACTGGGCATTAACTGGAGTTCTATTGGCACGGATGGCATTTCAATCGGCAAATTCCTGGTCAGTGGCAGCACGGCTTCGGCCGCATCGGTTATTTCGGGTGCCACACCCGGCTCTATCGGCGTTACCTTCCCGGGTGGTACATTTCAGGGGGTTATCGATGCGCTGGCGGCGGATAATCTCGCCCATGTGCTGGCGGAGCCGACCCTGACAACGCTTTCCGGCACGCAGGCGAATTTCGAGGTGGGCGGGCAATTCCCCGTGCCGGTGGCGTCTGGTAATAATACCACATCGGTCAGCTTCAAGAGCTATGGCGTGCTGCTGAGCTTCACCCCCACAGTCTTCTCCGATGGCAGCATCGCGCTGCAGGTGATGCCGCAGATCAGCGAAAAGGACACCTCGAACTCGGCGACAATCGCCACGGGGTCGAATGAGAGCATTACTGTTCCTTCGGTAACCATGACCAGCGCCTCCTCGACCGTGATTCTCGGCTCTGGCCAGGGCATGGCCATCGCGGGGCTGCTGACGGATACTTCGCAGGAAGATTCAAACGGGCTGCCAGGCCTCTCGGAAGTGCCGCTGATCGGCGCCTTGTTCCGTGGCGATGCCTTCCAGCGGCAGCAGCAGGAGGTGGTGATTACCGTTACCCCATATATCGTCAACCCGATTAACAATCCCAATAGTTTTGCCTCGCCCGACGATGGCTGGAGCCCGCCGAATGATTTGCAGCGCATCCTGTTGATGCGCGATAATGGCACCATGGCGGCCAACACTACGGTTCCGGGCGATGCCGGCTTTATGGTGCAATAAGGGGGCGCACATGCGTAAATTGGTTTTCATGGGCCTTTGCGGCGCCATCCTATGCCTAAGTGCCTGCCAAGGTGCGTTTGACCCATTTCAGCGCCCCGGCAACTGGTCGGCCACTAATGCGTCCAACGAAAACCTTGCCTTGCAGGCAGCCAATAAGGGAGACCTTATCCATGGCCGCTCCGATCCTGGCTCCAATGGCATTGTCGCCGTTGGCGGGGTAGAGAAGGCATTGTCCAACGGCACGGCGAGCGGGCTGCAAACACCTATCCAGGTGCAAATGGTTTCTTCACCTATTAATGTCGGCTCGTAAACGGTAGCGTCTTGCGGCAGGCAATGGAGGGCGTATGAGTCAACAGGTGTCGCGAGTGGCGAGCGATGGTGCCGGGGGCAGGCCAGACCGGTTGACTGTACTCGCCTTCCTGGGCGACCCCGCCACGGAACAGGTGCTGCGTGACGGCCTGGGCGATATGCCCGCCAATGGCATGGACATACGCCGCGGCACTGTCCGCACCGCCATTGCGGCAATGGCCAAGATGCAGACGCCAGAAGTGCTTATCGTCGATATTGCCGGTGAAGAGCAGCCGCTCCACGCGCTTGGCGAACTCTCGGACGTGGTTGAGCCAGGCGTGCGCGTGCTCGTGATCGGCGATACGGACGACGTTGATTTCTACCGCCATATAACGCGCGGCATGGGCGTGATGGAGTATATCTTCAAACCCATTACGCGCGAGGCGGTGGCGCGCCATTTCGCGCCGCTCATCACGCGCAAAACCATCGGGCAGGAAGCCACCCGCGGTGGGCGCGTTATCGCCATTATGGGCGCCCGTGGCGGGGTGGGGGCTACCACCATCGCCGGCAATCTTTCCTGGCTGCTCGGTGTTATGGCCAAGCGCCATACCGTGTTCGTCGAATCCGACATCCATATGGGCTCTGGCGCATTGCTGCTTGGCGGCAAAACAGGCCCTGGGTTGCGCATGGCGCTTGAAACGCCAGACCGTATCGACCCGCTTTTTGTTGAACGCGCCGCCCAGCCCGTGGCAGAGCGCCTGCAGGTTCTGGCCTCGGAAGAAAAACTGACCGAACCGCTGCATTATGCCCCTGGCGCGGCGCGGCGCCTTATCGAGGCGCTTCGTGTACGATACAATTTCATCATCTTGGACGTGCCGTTTTTGCCGATGCAGTGCAACCGCGAACTGATTGAATTCGCGCATCATCGCGTCATTGTGATGGACCCGACCCTGGCCTCGGTGCGCGACACGCTGCGCCTGCTTGGCCTGCCTAATGGCCCATGGCAGCCGCAAAGCCCCACCATCGTGCTCAATCGCCAGGGCCGCCCCGGCGGCCTTACGCGTAAACAAATCGAGGAAGCGCTGAAGGTCAAAATCGACATCGTTATTCCCGACATTCCCAAGCAGCTTAATGAATCCGCCAGTTTTGGCGAGCCGGCCATAGCCACCAAGGGGCCGTTCCGTCAGGCCATCATCGATCTTTCGCGTGAGGTTGGCTTCGTTGCTAATCGCGATGAATCCATGATTGATGGCACGGCCCAGCTCACTTCCGTTGGTGGTATATTCAAGATGCTCGGCTTCTCGAAAGGGTGAGCTGAATGTCCGATGGCAACCTTCCCGTTTTTGGCCGCCGCCGTGCCGAAGCGTTTGGCAATGGCGCAGCGGCTGCGCAATCGCCATTAGTGGCCACGCCTGGCCGGCAGGAAGCGCATTTTCACGGCGACAACACCGTCACCATCCGCCCCGAAGTCGCGGAGCTGCGTAATTTATGCCTCGCGCGCATGGATGCCACGGCCGTTGCCTCGCTGGCGCCGGAACGGCTGCTGAATGAGGTGGAGCGGCTGATCTCTGACCTTGCCACCGACAAGCGGGTGCAGATGAACGCGCGCGAGCAGCGCGCTTTGGCCACGGAGCTGGTGGATGACATGCTGGGCCTTGGCCCCTTGGAGCCGCTGCTGCTGGATGAGAGCATCAGCGACATCATGGTCAACGGGCCGGAACACACATTTGTTGAACGTGGCGGCAAGGTGGTGCAGGTGCCCGTGCGGTTCCGCGATTGGGGGCATCTCACCAATATCTGCCAGCGCATTGCCGCCTCGGTCGGGCGCCGGGTCGATGAATCCAGCCCAATGTGTGACGCGCGCCTGAAGGATGGCTCCCGTGTCAACATCATCCTGCCACCTCTGGCCATCGACGGGCCATCGATTTCGATCCGTAAATTCTCCAAGAAGCCAATCGATTTCGAGAAACTCATCGCCTTTGGCTCGCTTACCGCGCCCATAGCCCGCGTGCTTGAAATTGCCGCGCGCTGCCGCCTGAACATTATTGTTTCTGGCGGTACTGGCTCGGGCAAAACCACGATGATGAATGCGCTTTCCCGGTTCATCGATGCGTCTGAACGCATCGTCACGGTGGAAGATGCGGCCGAGCTGCAATTGCAGCAACCGCATGTTGTGCGCCTGGAAACCCGCCCGCCCAGTCTGGAGGGCAAGGGCGAAATCACCGCCCGCGATCTGGTTCGTAACGCGCTGCGTATGCGCCCCGACCGCATCATCATTGGCGAGGTGCGCGGCGCCGAGGCATTCGACATGCTGCAGGCCATGAACACGGGCCATGACGGCTCGATGTCGACCATTCACGCCAACAATACGCGCGATGCACTCGCCCGTGTTGAGAACATGGTGCAAATGTCCTCCATGGGCCTGACCCCGCGCGCCATCCGCCAGCAGGTCGTGTCCTCGGTCAATCTCATCGTTCAGGTGGAGCGCCAGCGCGATGGCGGCCGCCGCGTAACCCAGGTGACAGAGATTGCAGGCATTGAGGGCGAGACGCAGCTGCTCAACGATATTTTCAAACTGGAAATCACTGGCGAAACCGCGACAGGCCGCCTGACGGGCCGTTATGAAGTAAGCCGTATCCGCTCCACCTTCACTGAACGGCTGCAATATTACGGGCTGGAACGAGCCTGGATGAACGCGTTGGAGGATAGCTGATGGGCATGAAACTCCTTGTTGTCGTTCTTCTCGTGGTCCTGCTTCTGGCGGTTGCCGGGGCCACCATGCTGCTCATCAAGGAGCATGACCGCCAGGCCAAACTTAAGGCGCGTGTGAGCGAGACCATCGCGCCCTCGGCGCGCCCGACACAGGCCGTGGAAGAAGAGTATTCGCTGGTCCGCACGGTCTCCCGCGCGGAGGAGCTGAAGGAAAAAGCTGCTGCGATGATCGGGGTTGATCTGCAGCAGGCGGAAACCTACCCCATAAAATGGTGGCTCGTTCCGCCCATTGCCTTGCTGCTGGATGCCGGAATGATTTTCCTGCTCTCGCACCCGCTGGCGAGCTATCCTTTTCTTCTCTACCTAACCGAATATTTTGGGTCCATCGTACTGTGGTACCTGATTATCCGTTTTATTTTCAATATGTTCAAAAACCGCCGTAATGCCAAGCTGGTGGAGCAATTCCCAGACGCGTTGAATACGGTGGTGCGCTGTGTGCGTGTTGGCATCCCCATGGGCGAGGCATTACGCACCGTCGCCAAGGATGCGATGGAGCCGACCAAGCGTGAATTCGCCATTCTGGCAGACAAGGTTTCCATCGGCGTGCCGCTCGATGCCGCATTGCGCGACCTTTCGCTGCGCGTCAAACTAACGGAATATCAGTTTTTTGCCACGGCCCTCACATTGCAGGCCCGTTCTGGCGGCGGCATAACGCAAACGCTAGAGGGGCTCTCGGATGTCATCCGCAAACGCGTGGCCCTGAAGGCGCGCGGTTATGCCCTCACCGCGGAAGCGCGCACTTCGGCCATGGTCCTCTCCGTGCTGCCTTTTGTTGCCGGCGGCATGATCTTCATGGTGCAGCCCGACTATATCGAGACGCTGTTCACCACAAAAGGCGGCGAATCCGTGATCACCGGCGCGATTGTGCTGCTGATCTTTGGCATGGGCACCATTCAAACCATGATCAGCAATGTCCTTAAATAACATCTCCAGCACCACAATCTACGAGCTGCTGTTCCTCATCCTCGTTTGCTTCGGGTTGCTGGCCGTCGCGGGCTTCGTGCTCGCCATCGACCTTGGCAAGGCGGCGCGGCTGGAGCGGCGCATTGGCCTCATAACGGGTGAAACCGTCGAAGAAATCAGCGACGAGGAAAATAAGCCGAAAGAAGCCCTGGCGCTGCGGCTTATTTCGGGCTTTGGCATAGTCATTGCCCGCTCCGGCATACTTAACCGCAAAACCCTGGCGGAAATGCAGGCGACGCTAGAAGCCATCGGCTTCAAGGGCGGGCGCGGACTTGGCCTGTTCATTGGTTCCAAAATTCTATTGTTGCTGGTTACGCCCATCATCGCCTTTTTCCTGGCGCACCATGTGTTCCATCTTACGCGCTTCTGGACCATTGTGGCGGTGGCCGGCGGCACGGTGGGCGCCATCCTCGCGCCAGAAACCTATGCCAACAACACACGGCAGAAATTCCTCGAAAAGGTTGAAGCCGGTGTGCCTGATGCGCTTGATATGCTGGTGATCTGTGCCGATGCCGGGCTGGCTTTGGAAGCAGGCATTGCCCGTGTCAGCCAGGAGATGGAGACACTCAACCCGCAGCTCGCGCGGGAGCTGATCCAGACATCGCGTGAGATGCAGATCGGCTCTGACCTGAGAACCGCCATGGACGCGCTGGGTGAGCGTACCGGGCTGGACGTGCTCAAGCGCCTGGCCACGACGCTGGCCCAGTCACTGCAATATGGCACGCCGCTAACCACCGCGCTGCGCACGCTGTCGGCTGAACTGCGTCAGGAGGCGCTGGTCAAATTCGAGGAGCGGGCAGGGCGGCTGCCAACAATGATGACCATCCCCATGATCATTTTCATCCTGCCTTGCGTCTTCCTCGTGGTCGCGGGCCCGGCGATCATCAACGTGATGGCGACCCTGAAGGGAGCAAAATAGAGTGCACACCATGCCGAGCCAATCCCATCCCCGTTTTTTCCACCGCCGTTCCCGCTTGTATCTCGTGGCCGCCGCCCTCAGCCTGGCGCTTACAGGCTGCGCTTCTGGCAATGGCAACAATACGGCCAATAATTTGCCTGATGGAAAAATTGGCCCCAACACGCTCAATGTGGCCGACGCGGCCATTGCCGGCGGCGACCCGTCGATGGCGTTGAATGTCTCGCAATCGATACTGGCCGATGATCCGGATAATGTGGATGCGCTGGTGCATGAAGGGCAGGCCTTCTATGCGCTCAATCGTTGTCCCGCCGCGGAGGCCGCGTTTCAAAAGGCATTGGCGGCGGACCCCAAATCGGCCCCGGCCGAAACCGGCCTTGGGCGCTGCCTGCTGAAATTGGACCCAAAGAGCGCTGAAGCCGCTTTTCTTGCCGCAACGCAGGACGATCCGGGCAATGCGGAGGCATTCAGCGATCTGGGCATTTCCCGCGACCTGCAGGATAATTTTACCGGTGCCGCGCAGGCTTACCGGCAGTCTCTCGCGCTCGATGCCGGGAGCATCGCCACCTCGGTTAATTATGGCCTCTCCCTGGCGCTCTCCGGCCAAGGAGAGCTGGCGCTGCAATATCTGGGCCCCCTTGCCACCGGGCCGGATGCCACGCCGAAGATCCGCCAGGATTACGCGGTGGCGCTGGTTGCGGTTGGGCGGCCCGACGATGCCCGTCAGGTGCTGGCGGTGGATTTGACGCCGGATCAGGTTAATGCGGCGATGCAGGCATACCAGACCCTGATCTCGCAAACCGTTAGCGCGCCACCTGCGCCCGCCCCCATGGCAGCGGTTGACCCCGTGGTGCAAACCGGGCCCGTATCCAGCGTCCCGATGACGCAACCCGCAACCAGCCCGGTTATGCTGACGCCAGATGCCAATGCAGCGCCAGCCGAAAGCCCCACAGTGCCGCCGCCTGTTGCGTCCGCGCCGCCGCCGCCACAAAATACGGCCAATGCCCAGCCAATGCCGGCGCAGCATGCCCAAGCGGCCCCCGCCAGCATGCCCCCAGCCAGCATGCCCCCAGCCAGCATGCCCTCTGCCCGCATTACACCGGTTGCCGCTGCCGCGCCCGTGGCGGCCAGCAAGCCGGCAAGTGCCCAGCAGGTAAAGCCGCCTGAAGTGCCCGTGCAGGCCAAGGTGGCGGCAGCGGCGCCAATAGCGGCCTCCGCGCCGGAACCAGCTATTTCTTCCCCTGCCGGGCAAACGCCAGCCACCATGCCAGCCACCATGCCAGCCAAGCCCAAGCAGCAGGCCAATAGCGGCGGTGCCGCGGTGCAGATTGCCGCCCTGAATAGTGCCGACGCCGCGCATAAGGAATGGAGTGTGGTTTCCGCCAAGGCGCCTGCGTTATTCGCCGGCAAGTCGCCTGAAATCACCAAGGTGGCCGTAAACGGCCAGACCTATTACCGCCTGCGTGTAACTGGCTTTGCCAATCATCAGGATGCGGCGCAGTTCTGCGCGCAGATAACCACCGCTGGCGGCACCTGTATGCCGGCCAATTTCTAAACAGGGCCGGTATATCTGGCCGCACACCAAATATACCGGTTTTGCAATTTTAAGGCTCAGGCGCTTTTACGCCGCTGATGTGCCGGAAAACCCCCAGAAATTTGCCCGTGGCGAGGTTCTGGCGATAAAATTACGCATATGCGGGTGTTGCCACCCATCTGCCCCCAGCAGGGCCGATATGGGCGCGAAAAATTCATGCGCATGTGGAATCTGACTTGACGCGAAATAATCATATTGGCGCGGCCGCAATGCGTACATCACTCTTATATCGCGCACCGGCAGGGCCAAAGCCGCGCGCGGAGCTTCGCCCATGAGCCCGGTATAGCGCCAGCGCGGCATATGGTTGAGCACAGAGACCGGCGCCAAAAGCCATTCCAATGGGCAAACGGCCAGCCAGCTATGCATGGAAGGCGCAAAGCGCGAACGCTTGTCCAGAAGATTCTGAAAGGAACCACAGGCTTCAATCGCAAAAAGATCGACGAATGGGTCTTTTTCCGAGCCGCCAAAACATAGCCATAGCCCGTCTGGCACGGTTTTTAAGCGGTTAGAGCCAGGCATTTTCAGATAGGGAGTGTCCAGGTCATCCACCGTTCCCGGCCTCGCGCGCATCCAGCACCCAGACGCGCCCATGTCGTGGTCCGCCAGGCCTGGGGGATGCTGCGGCCAGGAGCGGAGTTTTTGCCGCACGAGCTGGTCAAGTGTGGTGGGTGCGAAAGCCATGTATTTGTCCCTGTTTGGGTTTGACGTTACAACCTAAACGAGAATAACGGTCAAAACCGACTCGGATGCAAGAGGGTTTTTAACAGAAAGTAAATAAATTCTTCTGCACCTGTGCCTATACCGGCCTGTCCTAACATATCATCAACTAATTGATTATAATGTATTGATGAAAAAATTTGTATAAATTGGGGCATAACTGTGGCGATGCTGACCGCCGCCTCGGGGTATGTTTATGAAATTATGCGGCTTACGGCGCTGCAACCTTAAATATCACGGGGCTGGGCCGGGTAGGTTTATGCGGGCTTGGCGGCTTGCCGCCCATAAAGCGAATCGGTGATGGCTCAAAAACCAGACTTGACTGCAAAAAGAACATACCGCCCTGCCGATGCGCGCCCTATTGCCCGCACCAGGAATTCGGCACATGCAGATGCACATCTACCGTGCCGCATCATCTGGCCGCGCGGCGAAGACGGCAAGGAGCGCAAGGGTGGCTGAGGAAAAACCGCGTAAAAATTTGCGGCCATTCATAATTCTGGCCGTGGTGCTGGGCCTTATTGGCGGCGCGTTCGGGCTTTATGCGTGGCACAGCAGCTTTTACGTTACCACCGATGACGCGCAGATCGACGGGAATATCTATACAATTTCGCCGCAAATTGCGGGGCGCGTGGCGCAGGTCGCGGTGGGAGACAACCAGCATGTTACCGCGGGCCAGTTGCTGGTGCGGCTGGACAGCCGCGGCCAGCGCGTTGCGGTGCTGAAGGCCCAGGCCGGGCTGGCGCAGGCCAGGGCAGAAATGGCCCAGGACCGGGCGCAAGTCGCCATTGCCCAGGCGAATGTAACGCAGGCGCGGAGCGATTATAATCGTTTCATCACAATCAACCCGCGCGCCACCACCGCACAGCAGGTAGATGCCGCGACCGAGGCCGTGGAAGCGGCCAAAGCCAAACTTACCGCCGCCAGGGCCGCGGTACAAAGCGCCCAGGCCAATTTGGCCGCTGCGGGCGCGGCCCTGGCGGATGCCAAATTGCAGCTCTCTTACACCCAGATTCTGGCCCCCGCGGCAGGCCATGTGGCCACGCGCACGGTGCGCAAGGGCGATGTTGTTGCCCCCGGCACCGCCATGATGGCGGTGGTGGGCGATAAGGTTTGGGTGACCGCCAATTACAAGGAGACACAACTGCCCGGTATCCGCATTGGCGCCCTGGCCAGCGTTACGGTGGATGCCGTGCCGGGCGTTATCTTCAAGGCCAAGGTGAATTCCATCCAGTACGGCACGGGCGCGGTATTCTCTCTGCTGCCGGCGCAAAATGCCACTGGCAACTACATCAAGGTCATCCAGCGCGTGCCGGTAAAGCTGGTGTTCACCGGTAGCCAGATAACCCATTACCTGCTCGCTCTTGGCATGTCGGTGGAGCCCTCCATACGGAAAAGCCATTGAACCCGGAGCTGCCACGCTCACCGGCAGGCCCGTACAACCCTTGGGCCGTGGCGGTGATGATCGCCCTGGCGCCGCTGATGGAGGTGCTGGATACCACCATCGCCAATGTCTCGCTGCCGCATATCGCCGGTTCGCTCGGCGTCAGCCAGTCCGAGAGTACCTGGGTGCTGACGAGCTATCTGGTCAGTAATTCCATTATTCTGCCCATTTCTGGCTGGCTCGCCAACGTGCTGGGGCGCAAAACCTTTTTCCAGATCAGCACGCTGCTGTTCATCGGCTCCTCGGTGCTGTGCGCCATGTCCACCTCGCTCAACATGCTGGTGGTGGCGCGTGTGCTGCAGGGGCTGGGGGGAGGGGGGTTGGCACCGGTGGCGCAAGCCATGATGGCGGATAGCTTTGTCGAGCATAAACGCCCGCAGGTTTTCGCGCTGTTTGGTTTCACGGTCATTGTTGCTCCGGCCACCGGGCCGGTTTTGGGCGGCTGGCTTACGCAAGCCTTTTCCTGGCACTGGATATTCCTCATCAACCTGCCGATCGGGCTCATCGCCTTCACCCTTACCAGCATTTTTGTTTCCGAACCGCCACTGCTGCGCCAGGAGCGCGCGGCCTTGCTCAAGGGCGGCGGCTTTGCATTGGATTATGCTGGCCTGGCGCTCGTCGCCATCGGCTTTGCCGCGCTGCAGATGTTTCTCGATAAATTCGAGGTGGATGATGGGTTTTCGTCCACCTTCATCGTCACGGCGTTCTGCATCGCCGTGGTGGCGCTGTCGTTTCTTGTGGTGTGGGAGTGGCAGCACGCGCACCCGGTTATGAATGTGCGGCTGCTCTTCACCCGTAATTTCGGTATTTGCTGCACCGTCAGCTTCATAATCAGTTTTTGCTTCCTCTCTTCCACGCAATTATTGCCGCAAATGGCGCAGACATTGCTGGGCTATACCGCGCAAACCTCGGGCTTTGCCCTGGCGCTGGGCGGCTTGGCAACGCTGGCCTTCATGCCCATCTCCGCTTATGTCACGGGCCGAATCGTCGCGCCGCGGTATCTCATGGCGGCGGGGCTTATCCAGATGGGCGTGGCGCTCATATCAGACTCGCATTTTTCGCCTTACATGAGCTTCCAGCAGTTAACCTGGGCGCGCGTGCTGCAAGTGTTCGCCATGCCTTTCATCTTCGTGCCCATGGGGGCCAGCTCATTTGTTGGCGTAAACCCCAAACTCTTTGGCGATGCAGCGGCTTTATCCAACCAGATGCGCAATATTGGCGGCTCCATGGGCATATCCTTCGCCACCACCATGCTCACCTGGCGGGACCAGTTTCATCATGCGCGCCTGGCCGAAAGCATTACCCCTTACCGTGCCTTGCCACCGGGCATGTCTTTGGCGCAATTAGACCAGCAGGTTCAGTTCCAGGCCAGTTTTATTAGCTATCTTGACGTATTTCCACTCCTTGG
>JAKBCH010000073.1 GCA_021808055.1 Pseudomonadota bacterium
ACGTGACGCGCTATATGCGCCTGTCCGCCATTCCCGGCCCCTGGCCCGTGGCGGAGAAGGTGCTGGCCCTTATCGGCGCGGATAATGCCGCCGCCAACGTGGTGCGCCACGCCGCGCGCCTGGCCGAGGCTCTGCACGCCCCGCTCACCAGCTTCCATATCGAGCGCACGGAGGACAATGCCAAGGTCCAGGCCGCGCTTGACCTTACCGTGCAGCTTGGCGGCAGCGTGGTCACTCAATCGGCGCCGGATATGGTGCGTACGGTGCTGGATTATGCGGCGGCGCAGAACATCACCCATATCGTCATCGGCCGCACCGCGCGCGGGCGAAGGCTGGGGCGGCGTTTTTCCGAGGCGCTGACACGCCAAGCTCTGGCCTTTACGCTGCATTTCGTGCCCGTCCCAGCCGCCGCGCCGCCACGCATCAGGCTTGCCGTGCCCAGGCGCAACTGGGGCCCCTATATTCTTGCCTCCGGCCTGCTGGCTGGCATCACCACCGGCGGCGCCGCGCTGAAGGGCGTTCTTCCACAGGAAGCCATGGGGCTTATCTTCACCGGGCTGATCGCCGCCATAGCCAGCCGCGAGGGTCGCGGCCCGGGCCTGTTCACCGCGATCACCGGTTTCTTTCTGTGGAATTTCTTCTTCCTGCCGCCGCTTTATACATTTTCCGTGGCTGATCCGCGTGATGTGGTGGCACTTATCGTATTCCTGTTGGTGGGGCTGGTTACAGGCACGCTAGCTGGGCGCGTCAGGCAAGAGGCCGCGACCGCGGCCTCGCGGGTGGAAGCGCTGCGGCGCATCTCGCTATTCGGCCAGTGCCTTTCGCGCGCCGTAACGCTGTCAGATGTCATGGCCACCGCCGTCGAGGAAGCTGCCGCCATCACCGGCGCGGGTATCGTCTTACTGGCCCAGAGCGGGCGGCTCACGCCCGAAGTAAGCCGCCCCGCTGGCACAGCACTTGATGAAGCGGCGGAAGCCGCCGCTTCATGGTGCCTGACACACGACATGGAAACCGGGACCGGCACCGCCACATTGCCTTCCGTGCCCTGGCGTTTTTTTCCGCTGCGTAGCCATGGCACGGTGGCGGGCGTGCTGGGTGCCCGCGCCGCTTTGCCGCCGCCGGCACCTGTCGTGCAAACCCTGGCCACATTGGCCGACCAAACCGCCCTAGCCCTGGAACGCGCCCGGCTCTCCATGCAGACGGCGCGCTCGCAAGCGCATGAAGACAGCCAAAAGCTGCGCAATGCCCTGCTCTCATCGCTCAGCCACGATTTGCGCACACCGCTCACAGCCATCCGCGGTGCTGCCGAGACGCTTGTCAGCATGGGCGAGAAACTTGACTCCGCCACCCGCGCCGATCTGCTCAACGCCATCACGCAAGACACCGCCCGCATGGGCAAATTTCTTGCCAACATCACGGATATAGCGCGGGTTGAATCGGGCGCGCTGGACATCAAGCGAGAAAGGCTGGCGTTGGAAGCCTTAGCCGAGGCCGCCATCGCCCGAACGCCCGGCGCATTTTACACCGCCCTTAACATCGAGCCCGATGCCACACATGTGCGCGCCGACCCCACGCTGCTAGAGCAGGTTTTGGTCAACCTGTTGGACAATGCGGTCAAATACGCACCGCCGGATAGCCGCATCAGCATCACTGCCCAGCGCGCGGGCGATAATGTGCGCATCAGCGTGGCAGATGAAGGGGTGGGCATTCCGCAAGTCGAGCTGAAATCTGTATTCGACAGTTTTTTCCGCGCCAGCCGGGGCGACCGCGTGGCACCCGGAACGGGGCTTGGCCTTGCCATCGCCAAAGCTTTCATCGAAGCCATGGATGGGCGCATATCAGTGCAAAGTCCGCGCCCGGACCTGCCGGCGGATGGACTACCCGGTACAGCCATCACATTGGAGCTTCCTGCCGCATGATTTCCGGCCGCATCCTGGTTGTGGACGATGAACCGCAAATCCACCGTTTTCTTGCCCCCGCGCTGGCCGCTGCCGGCTACACACCGCTGCGCGCCGATACCGCCGCAGAGGCCCTGCAACAGTCGGCGGTCCAAGCACCCGACCTGGTGCTGCTCGATCTCGGCCTGCCGGACATGGATGGGCAGGAAGCGCTGCGCCGCCTGCGCGCCTTCTCGCCTGTGCCCGTTATCATCCTCTCGGCCCGCGACCGCGAAGCCGAAAAGATCGCGGCGCTTGATAACGGCGCTGATGATTATGTCGAAAAACCTTTTGCCTTAGGCGAGCTGCTGGCGCGCATCCGCACCGCCTTGCGCCGTGCCGGAGCCGCTGAGCCGGCTGCCGCGACGCTGCATGTTGCCGATCTTGCCATCACAGCCGCGACCACGCAGCGCCACGGCGTTGCGCTGCCGCTCACCAAGCGCGAACAGGCGCTGTTGCTCTTGCTGGCGCGCAACCGCGGCCGCGTGCTCACCCACCGGCAGCTTCTCACCGCTTTGTGGGGGGCAGCCCATACCGAAGACGTCGCCTATTTGCGCGTCTATATCGGCCAGCTCCGGAAGCATTTGGGCGAGGGCGCCGCAAAACTGATCGCCACCGAACCTGGTGTTGGCTATCGTCTTCTTGATGACAGCTGAGCCGCATCGACGCACGAGATCAACACGGCTCTTATATGGTTCATCTCTGTTATGCCAGACACTCTTGTATCGGCCATGAACACCTAGCTTATTATCTGAGCGCGCAACATCCGATCAGATGAATTTGATATTTTTCGATGTTAATTTGGTAAAAATCTACTTTTTAACTTGCGCCAAAAAAAGATTTCCAGATAGTTAACAAAACTTTGCATCTGGGAATGTCATGTCTGGAACCACCGTCAGCAGCTATCAGGCAGGGCCAATCACGCTCTCTGCTTCGGGCTCTCTAACCGTTACCAGCACCGGCACAATCGGCGCGGGGTCTAGCTTCTTTGCCGTGTATGTGCCCAGCGGGATTGCGGCGACGGTGAGCAATGCCGGTAGCATCGATTCAACGCTGGCGGGTGGTGCCGGCATTGATCTGCTTGGCGGCGGGGCCATCGCAAATAATACCGGCGGCGTCATCTCCGGCGACACCGGCATCAAATCCGCGGGTGGTAACCTGACGGTGACGAATAATGGCTACATCCGGGGTGTGCAAACCGGCATCGTCGGCGGCAGCGGCACGCTCATCGTATATAATGATAGTGGCACGATCAGCGGCGCCACGGGCGTGAGCCTGACAAATGGTGCTGTCAATAACTACGCCACCATCGATGCCACCAACACCGGCGTCGCGCTCTCCGTTAAGGGCAACGTCAGTAATAGCGCCTATATCAGTGGCACGGATGTCGGCGTCCTGCTTTCTGCTGCTGGCGCTGTCTACAATTCTGGCAAGATCGTTTCGAGCGCCGGTGCCGCTATCTCCCTAGCAAACGGCGGCACCGTGTCGGACTCCGGGCTGCTCCAGGGTGCAGCCTATGCGCTTAAGGCTGGCGGCCCCACAACTTTGATCGCGGGCTACGGCGCTAGTTTGGTGGGCAGCGTGGCGGTTGCTTCCGGCGCGCTTGAGCTTAGCGCCTTCTCGGGTTCCGTGGCGACGCTTGCCATGAACGGCAAAATGACCGGATTCAACACCATCGCGTTCGACACAGGCGCCTCATGGCTACTGCAGGGCACCAGCAGCGAGCTGACGGGGGGGCAGACGATTTCAGGCTTCGGTGGCGGCGATACGATCGACCTTGCCAGCTTCGCCGCAACCTCCGAAACGTTTCAAGCCGGCGTGTTGACCCTCTCAAACGGTAGCACCACCCAGGCCCTTACACTTACAAATGAGCTTGGCCAATATACCAACAGCAGCTTTGGGCTTTCTGCGGATGGTACCGGCGGCACAAACATCACCGTTCATGGCGATGTTGTTGTCAGCAACAGCACGAGTACCGGCATAACCCTGGGCGGTAACACGAGCATGACGGTGACCAGCACCGGGGTGCTGAATGTGCCGACTGGCACCTATTCGTCAAGTAAAGGCGGTTATACTGGGGGTCAGGGCATTAACGTCTATCATGCTGGCGACACAATCCTGAACCAGGGTTCGGTTTATGGCTATTATGACGGCATTTTGCTGCGATCCAACGCCAGCATCACCAATGCGGGCAGCATCGGCGGCAAATATGGGATCAGTTCAGACTACACCAACCAAACGATCAACGTCAGCAATAGCGGCACGATCAGCGGCAACCGATACGGCGTGTGGTTCAGCAATGGCTATGTGCTGAACACAGCGCAGGGCAATATCCAGGGGTCGAAAGCCCTACAGAGCAACGGCAATGCCACCATCGCCAATAGCGGCACCATCAGCGGCCAATCCTTTGGCGTTTATTTGCAGACTGGAACGGTTATCAACCATGGCACCATCCAGGCGAGCTCTGGTGTTGGCGTCGCGTTGGTGGGCGGCGGGGCGTCGTTGGAAACCTCCGGGCTGATTTCAGGGACGACCGCCGCGATCAACGGCCGCTACAGAGACACGGTCATCGTCGATCCAGGCGCTCGATTCACCGGAAACGTCAACGCCGGTAGATACGGCACGCTGGTTCTCGGCGCAGGCAGCGGCACATTAGACATGGGCGGCAGCTTCACCAATTTCAACAATATCTCCTTCACCAGCGGCTCAAACTGGAACCTGGAGGGCACTACCTCCGAACTTGCCTATACCGCGCCCATAAATGGTATTACCATCACCGGTTTTACCTTCGGCGACACACTCACCTTCACCGATATCAACCCCAGCGCCTTTGGATATAGTTTCAATGGTGACCTGTTCACCTTCTCCGTCCCTGGCATCGCAACGCAATATATCACCTTCGCGAGCGAGCCCAGTTCGATCAATGTAAATAACTTTTACCTGAACCCCACTTCGGCTGGCTTCCAGATTTCGCTGTTGTGCTTCTATCCTGGCACGGCGATTGCCACACCTGCGGGCGAGGTTGCGGTGGAAGCCTTACGCGTGGGCGACCTTGTGCTCACCTCCAACGGGCCAAAGCCAGTGCGCTGGATCGGCGAAAGCCATGTCTCGACGCGTTTCGCCGACCCGCTGCGGTGTTTGCCTATCCGCATAACCGCTGGCGCGTTGGGCGGCGGCCTGCCGCAGCGCGACCTTCTGGTCTCTCCCGACCATGCCCTGTTCCTGAAAGATGTGCTGGTGCAAGCCGCGGCCCTTGTCGGCCAGCCAGGCATAAGCCGCGAGCGCAACGTGCCCGAGAGCTTCACCTATTATCATGTGGAACTCGCCTCGCACGAGTTGCTCTATGCCGAAGGCGCGCCGGTTGAGTCATTCGTGGATAATGTGGATCGCATGCATTTCTCCAACTGGGACGAGCGCACAGCGCCTGTGGAGCCCATCCAAGAGATGCCGTATCCGCGCGTGAAGTCCTTCCGCCAACTGCCTTCCACGCTGCGCGCACTCAAGGTCGCATAAAAATGGCATGCATGGACCGTGATTCTTTTTACCGTTCTTGATTGGCAAGAAGCATGTAGTACCCATCGTTCATGATTTTCTTAGCACCTATCCAGAGGTCAGCGTCCGACTTACTCTGACCGATGCTGTCCTCGATATGGTCAAACCCCATATCAACGTCACAGTCAGGCGCACCTCCACCTTCTCCTTCGCAAAGCGGCGCGGCACGCCGCCGATTCTTCTGCTTCTTCTTGGCATTCTTGTACATGCAGGCTTTGAGAATGCTGTCTGTCATATCATCGCCAAGCGGCCAGATCAGGCCGGAGCCGGCAAAACGCTTCAACGTCTCGCGCACCATCGACGGCACCACACCCGTCCGCTACGCCGTCTGGTGCTTCGACACACCCCCATGGTTCAAATGCAAAATCGGAAGCTTCTGCGCTTGGCTGTATTTCGATTGTTTCATTAAAATCTCCTCAGGCAAAATGCCGAGAAAACTCTACTTATTAATCCCTTAATATCTGGCGGGGCGACCGATCACCCAGCATAAAACTGCTGTGATTATGCCGCCCTTCGTGCGGCCAATCAGCCGTCCAAATCACCCGTTTCACCCGCAGGCTCGAAGCCGTGCGGTGCGCCTTGAAATAGGTCGTATCAATCGTGATCGTCTGGGGCTCGGCACCGATCGCCGCAAGCCGGGCATCTGCTCATCCATCAGTCAGTATAGGTATCTCATCATCAATCTCCTCGCAGAGCTTGAATCAAATCGACCAAACCAAATCAATGGGTCCTGAGTCTAGCGATTTCCTGTGCCGCCAGCCCGAACCGCTCCGGCAGATCCTGGCAACGCGCCGGGGTGGAGGCCAAGTCGAACAAGGTTCCATGCGCATAGAAGACGCAGGCTTTGATCGACATGCCCCCCCTACTTTATGCCGCCGCTGGCATTTTCAAGGCCAGCCCATCATACGCATTGAGCATGCGGCTGAACCAGCCGGCCAGGGCGGGGTAAGCGCTCGTCACATCATGCGCGCTGACCATGCGCAGCCATTGCAGCGCCGCGAAGACGAGATGGTCGGCAAAGGCCGGGGCTTCGCCCGCGAGGTAAGTCTGGTGGCCGAGTGTGGCCGCCAACGGCCGCAGCACCTGGCGCAACGCTCTCAGATGCGCCTAGCGCCCCGCCGCAAGATCCTCCAGGCTGCATCCAAAAAACGCCTCGCGCGTGGTCTTGAAATAATCCTGGTCCTTGGGGTGCGGCATGGCTTGGATCTCCGGCAAGGTCAGCCGGGCGATCGCCGGGTGCAGCGCTGTCTCGGTCCAGTCATTGACGAAGCGGGCAAGGTGCCTGTACTCGTCGATGCCGAGCGCTGCGTGGCCGATAGCTGGACGATCGCTGAATATCAGGGTCGCGAGACGCGAATGTTTCGATGAAGCCTAATGAATGCGGATGATCCGAAGTGTGAATAAGCACGAAAGTAGGACCCCTTGTATACCACACTAAGTCATTGATTTAAAATAGAAAATTGAATCAAGTAGGGGCCCCGATCGGCACCGATCGCCCCCTTTTGCCGGCCGATTTTCTGTTTTAAATCAATAGCTTAAAGTATATTTTAGCGGAGATCCTACTTGGCTGCCGATTCACAGGCTGAGGAGCCTGTTTTGACCGAAGCGAAATTGGATAGGCTCTCGGCATCTATCCGGAGCGCCCTGCACACAGCACCGCCGGAGATGCGCAAAGCGTACATCAAGCTGTTCGTAAATAAAGCCGTGATCAGCAAAACTGAAATTCAGCTCTCAGGACCAAAGCAACTGCTGACCCAGGTGGCTTTGACGGACCTGCCGTCAACACCAGCCGAAGTTATTACTTATGTTCTAGAATGGCGTCCCCAAGGGGATTCGAACCCCTGTTACCGCCGTGAAAGGGGGATAAATAGGGTACGGATACGTCCCATATTGTTCAGTAACTATATGATATAGAATAATTTAATATCCTGTACTGTTCAATACTGTACGGCATCGTATATGCCGTATAGACACAACGCGGTAATATGGGGTAATGGGGGAAAATAATATAAGGAGTGCCCATGGCATCGGACTCATCCGCGTTTTTTGTAACTGCCCTGGTATTTACTGCATCTTTTAGCGCGGATGCCTCAAAAAGCATCCGCGAGGCATCCGCAGGGCATCCGCGCCTTGTCTCGTGCTGTGAGAATTTGACCGAAAGGTAAGACATGCCCCGCCGTGCCCGTGATGAACGCCTAGACACTCGGACAGCCCGGCTGGCCCTCCCGGTACGGCGTGAACCCTATTGGCGGCACTTTCAGGAAGGCCGGGCGATTGGCTACAGGCGCATATCGGGCAAGGCCGGAACATGGCTGGCGCGCTATTATGATGCTGCCGGTGAACGGGTGCGGAAA
>JAKBCH010000017.1 GCA_021808055.1 Pseudomonadota bacterium
CTGAACGAAAACCGCAACCCGGATGTGCGGCGGCAGGACATGGAACGGATGCTGAAGGATTATCTCGGCGCCTCCCATGTCATCTGGCTTGAAAACGGCGTGCCGCATGACGAGACCGATGGGCATGTCGACAATCTCGCCTGTTTCGTAAAACCGGGCGTGGTGCTGCTCACTTGGTGCGACGATCCAGCCGACCCGCATTACCAGGTCAGCCGCGAGGCAGAAGCGCGGCTGAAGGATGCGCGGGACGCAAAAGGGCGTGCGCTCACCATCGAGCGTATCCCGATGCCAACCCCGATGTTCTACACTGAAGCAGAAGCCGAGGGCGTGGATGCCACGGCTTCCGGCATGAACCGTAAGGCGGGGGAGCGCCTCGCCGCATCTTACGTAAATTTCTACATCGCCAACGGTGCCATCATCGCCCCCGCCTTCGGGGTGGAAACAGACGAACCCGCGCGCAAAGTGCTGGCCAGGCTGTTTCCAGATCGCGAGATCGTGATGCTGCCTGCGCGCGAAATTCTGCTGGGTGGTGGCAACATCCATTGCATCACGCAGCAGCAACCAAAAGCTCTTTAATCAACAATCAAAATCTGCACATCATACTGGGAACAACGTCATGAGTACAAAACTCAAATCAGACTCTTTATCTTTCTTTGAATCCATCATCATGGGCGTGGCCGGTTCAGCCCCTGGCTTTTCCATCGCGGTGGCCATTGCCGGGCTGCTGGCCACGGCGGGCAACGTCTCGCCCAACGCGCTGCTGCTCTTCGCGGTGCCAATGCTCGGCATTGCCGTGGCTTACAAGGGCCTGTCTCATAAAATGCCGAATGCGGGGGCTGCCTATGAATGGACGAAATCCGTGTTCGGCGGGTTCTTCGGCTATTTCTCCGGCTGGGCGCTGCTCATCGCGGCCATGGTGTTCATGGTCACCGGCTCCGTGCCGCTGGGCACCGCCACGTTGCAACTGGTAGATCCGTCACTCGCCACAAATGTGCTGCTCACCACCGGCATTGGTGCGGTGTGGTTCGTGGTCATCGGCCTCGTGCTCATCACCGGTATTGAGCTGACCAGCAAAATCCAGGTGGTGATGAGCAGCATCGAGCTTGGGCTGCTCTTGATCATCTCCATCGCCGCCTTCGCGCATAGCAGTATGCATGGCGCGGTTTCAAGTTTCTCCTGGTCCTGGTTCGGCTTCAACTACCCTGCGGGCAGCTTCGCCGCCTCCTCGCTCAGCGTGGTGTTTCTGTATTGGGGGTGGGACGTGACGGCCAACCTGGCGGAAGAAACCAAAGGCCAGGAGCATAATATTGCCGGGCGCGGCGGATTTCTCTCCATCTTCGCCACCATCGCTTCCTTCATTGCCTTCACCGTGGCGGCGCTGATGATGTTCTCGCTGAAAGACGCCTCCGGCTTCTCAGACAACCTCATCTACCATGTCGCCATCGCGGCGGGTCTGGGCAAAATCGGCGGCTACGCGGCAGCCCTGGTGCTTATTCTTTCCTCGGTTGCCACGCTGGAAACCACAATGCTGCAATTCTCCCGCACCCTGTTCGCCATGGGGCGAGACCGGGCCTTGCCCGGCTATTTCGGCCTGGTGCACGAGAAAACCATAACCCCCGTGCGCACCATGTATCTGTTGCTCATCGCCGGGCTGGCCCTCATCATCATTTCCAGCTTCCTGCCTTCGGTTTCGGCCATTTTGAATGACTCAGTGACTGCCATCGCCGTGCAGGTGTGCTATTATTATGGCCTCGCCGGGCTGGTCTGCGCCTGGGTATACCGCAAGAGCAGCGGCTTCACCTTCGTGCAATATGTCATCTTCCCGGCACTTTCCGCCATCGCCCTGATCGGGCTGGGCTTCTACGCCATCACCACCTTCAACATGATCATCAAGATCGTGGGCATTGGCGGCTTGGCTGCGGGCATCCTGTTCTACCGCCCGCGGGGCTATAGCCGCGCCTCTGTCATCGCGGCCGAATAACAGATAAGCGGAGCCGAAAGGCCCCGTTTGGGTTAAAGCGCCCGGCGGAATGTCAGATTCAGCCGGGCCACTCCCGTCAATTCATGCACCCCCACCTTCACCGGCGCGATGCCATGGAAAAACTTCCGCGCTGCACCACCCCACACCAGCACGTCACCACTATGCAGGGGCAAGCGCGCGGTTTTTTCCGCCCGGCTCAATCCGCCCCAGAGAAAAACCGCAGGCAGCCCCAGCGAAACCGAAACGATGGGGGCTGAAAAATCCTGTTCGTCAATGTCCTGATGTAGAGACATTCCCGCCCCCGGTTGGTAGCGGTTTATCAGTGCCATATCCGGGTTGAAACCGGGGAAACCGCCCGCCGCCGCGGCGCGCACCGCCAACGCCCGGAATATCTGCGGCATCTCCGGCCACGGGGCACCACTCAACGGGTCCAGCATGGCATAGCGGTAGCCCTTGGCATCGCTCACCCAGCCCGCCGCGCCGCAATTGGTCATCGCGGCACTCATTTCCCGCCCGCCAGGGGTTTTCATGCGCCGAAAAGCTGCCGCCTGCGCCACATCCATAACGGCGCGCACCAACTCCGCCGCCTCACCCAGGGCAAAGCCGGGCAGAAAGCTTAGCCCGGGCAGGGTTGTGAATAAATCCATCCGCGCCAGCCTGCCTTGCGGGCTCACGTCAGCATCAACGCCGCCACCAGGCCGATCGCCACGGCCTGCAAAACCACACGCCAGCGCATCAACCGATTGGATGTATGCGGGTCACGCTCAGGATTGGTCATGCCCAGCACGCCCGCCAGCATCACGCCGACAACCGCCAGCATATCCAGCCCCAGCAAAATCATCAAAATCGCTCGCATGGCGGCACTATACGTCACCACGCGGATTTGCCTATCATCCGGCGCGGTTGACTTCTTCATGAAACGGCTCTCAGGGTCGCCCATGCGTTTTCTGCCTCTTTTCGCCCTTCTGGCCGTGCTCGTCCCCGCCCTTGGCAACGCGGCACCCTCCGCCGCGGCCCCGCACAACCCGGCACAGCCCGGCGCAGCGCCCAAAACCGCACCCACCATCATTCCCGGCTCGCCGCTTGCCGCTCTCACCGGCGCCGCCTCTCAACCCACCCAGGCCGACGCATCGCAGCCCGCCCCTTTCGGCACGGATGAGCTGGGTTTCGCCCTGTCCACCGTACTCGGGCATGAAGCCACCCGCACCTTCGATGACTTTACCGACGCGCTGCGCCGCTCCACCCGGCTCACCCCGGTGCTGCACTGGCTGCAGAGCTTCACCCCCACCTCCGCCCGCTTCGCCAGCGCCGCCGCCGTGCTGCGCGCCATCGGCATCGCCATTCTGCCCGGCATCGCGCTGGATGCCTTGGTGCGCTTTCTGCTCGGCAAGCCCATGGCGCTGTGCGCGCGGCAAGGTGTTTCACCACACCAGCCACCCCCGCCCTGCCCGGATGAATACGCACCGGATGCAAAAGACGAAAGCAACGCCAAGCCACGGCATCATATTTCGTTCCGTGCCTTGTTGCGCCGCCTGGGCTTCGCCTTGCTCAAATTCGGGCTGGCGCTTCTGCCCATCGCGGCATTCGCCATTGCCGAGCAATTATTCCTGTCCAGCGGATTTCTCTCCGGGCGCCCGGCTCGGCTGGCCGTTACCGGCATTGCCAACGCCTATATATTCGCGCGGCTGGCGCAGGAGATTATCTGCCTGCCGCTCTCGCCTTCATGGCCCAGCCTGCGGCTGGCGCCTATATCCACCGCCAATGCCGCCTGGGCCATGCGGCGGGCCACAATCCTCATCGCCACCATTTTCGTCGCTTTCTGCATAATCTCCGTCGCGGAAATCCTGGAATTGCCGAAGGACGGTGCGGGCGCGCTCATTCGCATCGCGGCGTTGATCGTGCATCTGGAAGTCGCACTGGCCATCTGGCAGAGCCGCCGCGTCATCAGCCGCTGGATCGCCGGGCGCCCCGGCGGGCAAGGTTTCGTCGCCGGCTTCCGCCGCCGCTTTTCCAAAATCTGGTGCATCATCGCCCTGTTTTATGTGCTGGCGCTGTGGGTCGCCTGGGCGGGCGGGGTGCAAAACGCGCTGGGCGTGCTGCTGCGGGCCATTCTTGTGGTCATCGCAGCCCTGGTGCTTGGTCGCATGGCCTGGACCGGCAGCAGCAATCTGCTCGGCCGCCTGTTCCCAGACCCCGCCACAGCGCCTGGCCGTGAAACGCCGAAACTCCTGCGCCGCGCCGGAACCTACAACCCGCTCATCCGCATCCTGGTGCGCGCGGCCATCGCGTTGCTGGCGCTGCTGCTCATCCTGCAGGGCTGGGGCATCAACGCCTTCGGCTGGCTGCTCACCAACTCGCTCAGCCGCGCCTGGCTCGGTGCGGTCTTTGCCGTGGCCGTCACCATCGCCATCGCCATCATCATCTGGGAATTCATCATTTTCCAGTTGGACGCCCGGGTGGACAGGCTGAATGCCGCCGGGCGCACGCGCCAGGCCATGCGGCTGCGCACCCTCTCGCCTATCCTGCGCGCCGGGTTTGGCGCTGTCATCGTGGTGCTCACGCTCATCATTTGCCTCTCACGCATTGGGGTGAACACCACCGGGCTGCTGGCCGTCTCCTCGGTGGTCGGCATTGCGGTGGGTTTCGGCAGCCAGAAACTGGTGCAGGACATCATCACCGGGCTGTTTTTGCTATTTGACGACGCCATTCAGGTGGGCGATGTCGCCTCGGTGGCCGGCATGTCCGGCACGGTAGAACGCGTCTCCATCCGCACCATCAGGCTGCGCGGCGGCGATGGCTCGATCAACATCATCCCCTTCTCCTCCGTCACCATCGTCACCAACCAAACGCGTGACTTCAACTACGCGCAAATCTCCATCATGGTCGGCTATCACGAGAATATCGAACACGTCACGGCGGTGCTGAAGGACATTGGCGCACAGATGCGCAGCGAACCTGCCTGGGCAGCGATGATGCGCGACGACCTTCAGCTTTTCGGTCTCGATTCGTTTGCCGAGCTTGGCCTCGTGCTCACCGGGCAAATCCGCACCGGGCCAGGGCAGCACTGGTCTGTCCGGCGGGAGTTTTATGGCCGCGTGCAAAAACGCTTCGCCGAGGAAGGGATCGAACTGCCTTATCGCATTTCGCAGAATTTACGGTTTGATACGGGGAACAAACCGGAAGAGTTGGCACCACCCAAGCCCGTGGCCGCTAAGCCTGACCACCTTCCACAAGCACCCGCCTCACCGTAGCGCCACTCCCCACCGGCACGGCACCGTGCAACGCCTTGGTCGCCTCAGCAATCGCCAGCCCGGCAAATTGCGGTGCCAGCAGCGGGCCACAAGCCTCAAACAACCCGGCCAGCCTTAGCATCGGCGAGCCGGTAAAAGGCGGGGCAAATATCGCGGTCGTCTGCGCCTCCACCCGAAACAACAGGCTACTCAGTAGCCGCGCCAACTGTCCCTCGGAATAAGGCTGACCATGGCCAAAAGGCGTGCTTTCGGCATAAGCCCATAGCCCGCGCCGGTTGGGTGCCACCACAATCAGCCGCCCGTCATCCTTCAGCACCCGCCAGGCTTCGCGCAAAGTGCGACGGGCATTCTCCGCCTGCTCCAGCCCATGAACCAGCAGAATCCGATCGAAGGACAAATCCGGAAAGGGCAACGCCTCTTCTTCCGCCAGGCAGGAAAGTCCTGCCCGCCCGGCTGGCCAGGGTGCCGCTCCCATATAAATGGGCGAAACCGCCACGCAGCGCGCTTCCTCGCGCCATAAATGCAGGCACGGCCCGGCATGGCCAAGCCCGAGCACCGAAAGCCCGGCCATGCGCGGCCACAGCCTGCCAAGTCTGTGCCGCAGCGTTGCCGCTGCGTACCGACCCAGCGCCGTCGCATAAAATCCGGCCGCATCTCGTGAATCGATCGCCATTGCCCCTATATAACGCAGCAACCCCGAGGAGCGAGAGAAACAATGACCGTTACAGCCCAGGCCATTCCCATGCTGTCAGACAATTATTCCTGGCTGTTGATCGACCAGGCCACCGGCAAAACCGGCATCGTTGACCCAGCTGAGGTCGGCCCCGCCATCTCTGTGCTGGAAAGCCTTAACATGGGCCTGGATTTCATCTTCCTCACCCACCACCATGATGACCATATCGGCGGCGTGGCGGGGCTTGTGGAAATGTACCACTCCACCGTCGTTGGCAACCAAGCTGATGCGCACCGCCTGCCGCCGCTCGACATTGCTGTGCATGAAGGCTCGCTGGTGGAATTCGGCAGCGCCAGGCTGCGCGTCATCGAGACCCCCGGCCACACACTCGGCCATATTTCCTACTTCATCGCCGATGGGAACGTCCTGCTGCCTGGCGACACTTTGTTCAGCCTGGGCTGTGGCCGGCTGTTTGAAGGCAACGCCGAGCAGATGTTCAACTCGATCGCCAAATATAGCGACCTGCCGGATGAAACGCTGGTCTGCGCCGGGCATGAATACACCTCCTCCAACGCCCGGTTCGCGCTGACGGTAGAGCCGCAAAACGAGGCTTTGCTGCAACGCGCCCGGCAGATTCAGGTGCTGCGGGGCATGGGCCAGCCCACATTGCCGGTGAGCCTGGGGGTGGAGCGGGCGACCAATCCGTTCATCCGCGCCAAGGATGCACAGAGCTTTGCACGCATTCGCAAGGCAAAAGACCAAGCCTGAGCCGCACCTGCCGCTGCTGCTTTTTTGCCACAACAACCGGAAATGACGCTCTTGTTACATATTAATACTGCCGCGCCACGCTCCAGGTTTGTTAGAAACTCCGAGACGGAAAGCCTCAACAAGCGGCGCCGTCTGGGAGATTTAAATTTTTCGCGGGTGTTGTTGCTGGTCAGTTTTATACTGGCTGGCACCGCCTTTGCCACTTCGGCCCAGGCAAAGCCTTTTAAATCAGGATATTGGGTCTCCTCGGGGCGGGAGATCGTGCTCGAGATCACCCCTTGCGCTGATGATCTCTGCGGTTTCATCGCGGGAATCGCCTTAACCCACCCTGGTGATGCGATGCCAGATGATTGGCGCGGACAACCGCAATGCGGGTTTCTCATGCTGCGCGTGGCCCCCGCCCAACCGGCGGAAGACGGCACAAAGCGCTGGAAAGGCTCGCTGCAAGACCCACGAAACGGCAATGTTTACCGAACCACAGTGAGATTCGACACCGCCGGAAATCTGAAATTGCACGGTTATATCGGCTTGCCGTTGCTGGGCGAAACGCAGCTATGGCCAGCATTCAAAGGAAAAATTTTACCAGGATGCCACGTGCCGTCACTGGACGGCACATAGCAAACCTTGCCGCGCGCTTACTTGTCGCGGAAATGCACTTCCTTGGCCTCAATGGCCGCCTGTGCTGCCGCCAGCCGCGCCACCGGCACCCGGTAAGGCGAGCAGGAAACATAATCCAGCCCCACGCTATCGCAAAAGCTGATGGAAGCCGGATCACCGCCGTGCTCGCCGCAAATGCCGAGCTTCAGCCCTGGCTTCACCGCCCGCCCCCGCTCCGCCGCGATTTTCACCAGCCAGCCCACGCCCTCCACATCAATGGAAACGAACGGGTCCTTATGCAGAATATTTTGCTCAACATAAGTAGGCAGGAACTTGCCAGCATCGTCGCGCGAGAGGCCAAACACCGTTTGCGTCAAATCATTGGTGCCGAAGGAGAAGAAATCCGCCGCTTCGGCAATCTCCCCGGCAGCAATGGCGGCGCGCGGCAGCTCAATCATTGTGCCCACAGAATATTCGATGGTCTTGCCGGTTTCCGTGAACACCGCCTTCGCCATGCCGTCCACCTGGGCGCGGGTGATGTCCAGCTCCTTTTTGGTGCCAATCAGCGGGATCATAATCTCCGGCACCGGTGCCTTGGCGGTCTTGGAAACCTCAACCGCCGCCTCGAAAATCGCCCGGGCCTGCATCTCATAAATTTCCGGATAGCTGATGCCAAGCCGACAACCGCGATGCCCGAGCATCGGGTTGGTTTCGGCAAGCTCCGCCGCGCGCGCGCGAATGGCGGTTTCGTCCATGCCCAGCGCAGCCGCCACCTCCTTCAACTCCGCCTCGCCATGCGGCAAAAACTCATGCAGCGGCGGGTCCAGCAGCCGGATGGTGACCGGCAGACCTTCCATGATCTTGAACAGCGAGACGAAATCCTGCCGCTGGAAAGGCAGCAGCTTGGCGAGTGCCGCGCGCCGCCCGGCCTCGTCCTTGGCCATAATCATCTGCCGCACCGCGCCAATCCGCTCGGCATCGAAGAACATGTGCTCCGTACGGCTAAGGCCGATGCCCTCCGCGCCGAATTTACGCGCGGTTTCGGCATCCAGCGGCGTTTCCGCGTTGGCGCGAATCTTCAACCGGCGCACCCCGTCCGCCCACTCCATCAAGGTGCCGAAATCGCCGGAAAGCTGCGGCTCGATCATCTTCACCATGCCGCTGAACACTTCGCCGGTGGAACCATCGATGGTGATAATATCCCCGGCCCGCAGCGTCATACCCCCGGCGGAAAGCATCTGCGCTTTGTAATCGACCAAGATGCCACCAGCCCCGGCCACACAAGGCCGGCCCATGCCCCGTGCCACCACGGCGGCGTGGCTGGTCATGCCGCCACGGGTCGTCAGAATCCCCTTCGCCGCGTGCATACCGTGAATATCCTCAGGGCTGGTCTCAATCCGCACCAGCACCACGGCCTCACCCTTCTGCGCGCGCATCTCCGCTTCATCAGCCGAAAACACCACAGCACCTGAAGCCGCCCCCGGCGAAGCGGGCAGACCCTTGGAGAATATTTTTTTCGCCGCTTTCGGGTCCAAGGTCGGGTGCAGCAACTGGTCCAGCGAGGCCGGGTTCACGCGCATCACGGCGGTATTGCGGTCAATCAGCCCTTCATTCGCCATCTCCACGGCAATGCGGAGCGACGCTGCGGCGGAGCGTTTGCCTGAGCGCGTTTGCAGCATATAAAGCTTGTTCTGCTGCACCGTGAACTCAATGTCCTGCATATCCTTGTAGTTTTTTTCAAGGGTTTCGCGAACCTGATGCAGCTCCTTGTAAGCCTCCGGCAGCGCCTCTTCCATGGAAATTTCGCCGGGCTTCGCATAAGCCTTGGAAAGCGGGCGCGGGGTTCGGATGCCCGCCACCACATCCTCGCCCTGGGCATTCACCAGATACTCACCGTAAAATTCATCCAACCCCGTTGAAGGGTCGCGGGTAAAGCACACGCCTGTCGCGCAATCATTGCCCATATTGCCGAACACCATGGCCTGCACGTTCACCGCCGTGCCCCAATCCGCCGGAATATCATGCAAACGGCGATACACATTGGCGCGCGGGTTCATCCAGGAGCCGAACACGGCGCTGATCGCCCCCCAAAGTTGGTCCTGCGGCTCCTGCGGGAAGGGCTTGCCGAGTTCTTCGGCCACCATCTTCTTGTAACCCTCCACCACGTCGCGCCAATGCGCCGGGGTGAGGGCGGTGTCCTCAATCACATCTGCTTCCAGCTTGGCGTGCTCAATAATCTCTTCAAAACGGTGATGGTCCACACCCAGCACCACGGAGCCATACATCTGGATGAAGCGGCGATAGCTGTCCCACGCGAAACGCTCATCACCAGAAGCCGCAGCCAGGCCCTGCACGGTGGTGTCATTAAGGCCAAGATTCAGCACCGTATCCATCATGCCCGGCATGGAAACCCGCGCGCCGGAGCGCACGGAAACCAGCAGCGGCTTGTCCTTGTCGCCAAATTTGCGGTCCACGGCTTTTTCAATCCGGGCCAGCGCCGCATCCACCTGGACTTTCAACTCCGCAGGATAATTGCGGTCATTTTCGTAATAGGCTGTGCAAACTTCAGTGGTAATGGTGAAGCCGGGCGGAACGGGCAAATCGATGCTTGCCATCTCGGCCAGATTGGCCCCCTTGCCGCCGAGTAAATTGCGGAGCGAGGCGTTTCCATCATTCACGCCAGCCCCGAAATTATACACCCATTTCGTCATGACTTTTGCACTCCCTTAGCCTTCTATGCGTGAAAACTCCGCAACCTGGTTGACCGCGTGCGTAAAGCGCGCGAGCAATCGCAACCGATTCCGGCGCAATTCAAGAGATTCAGAATTTACCGTCACTTTTTCGAAGAAAGCATCGATGAATTTGCGGAGGTCAGCGAGATACTTCATCGCCTCACCAAAGCGTTCGGCTTTAACTTCCGTCGAAACAATAGGCATGAGAAAATCTAATGCCTGGGCGAAACCAAGCTCCTCCGCTTCTGCGCAAAGTTGCGTTTCAGGAAGCCCATCGTGCGGGCCGTCCTTGGCATTTTCGATCTTCAAAATATTCGCGGCTCGTTTGTAAGCCGCCAGAAGATTCTTGCCGTCTTCGGTCCCGAGCATAACCTCCAACGCCCTAACGCGCCACATCAGCCGCACCAGGTCGTCATCTTCGCCCGCCGCCAGCACGGCATCCAAAACGTCAAACCTCTTGCCCTCACCACGCAACTTCACCCGCAGCCGTTCGACGATGAAGCCAAACAGCTCCTTATCACCATTGATCAGCGGCAGCAGATGCAAGCGCAGCCCATTCTCCAGAATAATCCGGATCACTCCAAGCGCCGCCCGGCGCAACGCAAACGGGTCGCCTGAGCCTGTCGGCTTTTCACCAACCGTGAAAAATTCCCGCAACGTGTCCAGCTTATCCGCCAGCGCCACCGCCACCGGCACAACGCCAACCGGCACATCATCCGTGGGGCCTTTCGGCTGATAATGGCTGGAAATCGCCGCGCCGATCACCGGGCCCCGCCCGCGCGCGGCGTAATAGCCGCCCATGATGCCCTGCAGTTCAGGAAACTCACCCACCATGCCGGTTACGAGGTCAGCCTTGCACAGCAACCCCGCCGTCGCCGCCTGCCCGGCTTCCTCGGCCGAGCCTCCCAGAGCCGAGGCAATCTCCTCCGCCAAATCCGCAATCCGGTCTGCCCGCTGGCGCTGCGTGCCAATCTTCGCGTGAAATGTAATTTTCTCCAGCTTCGGCAACAGCGCATCCAACGGCGTCTTCAAATCCAGCGCCCAGAAATGCCGTGCATCGGAAAGCCGGGCGCGCAGCACACGCTCATTGCCCGCGACAATCGCCGCCCCTGCATCATCCGCCGCCAGATTCGCCACGAAGGCGAAATACGGGGCTGGCTTGCCCGCCGCATCGCGCAAGGCGAAATATTTCTGATTGATCTTCATGGAAAGCTCGCGCACCTCCGGCGGCAATTCCATAAATTCCGGGTCAATCCGCCCGATCAACGGCACCGGATATTCCACCAGCCCGGTCACCTCGTCCAGCAACGCCTCATCCGGCGCCACGGCAAGGCCCAGCTTCGCCGCCGCACCCGCAATGCCCTCGGCGATTCTGATCCGCCGCTCGCCCTGGTCCGCGATCACGCAATGCTCGCGCAATTTTTCTTCCCACACGGCGGCGGAGGACACCTCAAACGGCCCTTTCCCATGCACGCGGTGGCCCTCGGTGATGTTGCCGGCCGTCACCGGGCCAAGCGTGAACGGCACCACCTTGCCATCCAGCAGGCACACAATCCGGCGCAACGGACGCACCCAGGTGAATTCCCCGCCCGAGCCCCAACGCATGGATTTCGGCCAGGGGAGTTTCGCCAGCACCTCCGGCAACGCCGCCGCGATAAAAGCGGCCGCCGATTGCGCGGGCGTTTGCTTGTTCAGCACCCAGAAATCGCCTTCCTGGAGCAAATCCTCTTTCGCGGCCCCATGCTTGCGCAGAAACCCTGCCAAAGCCTGCTCCGGCGCGCTGATGCGCGGGCCGCGTTCGGAAACCGAACTCGCCGCCATCTCGCCCGCCACATCTGCTCGCAGCGCAATCCGGCGCGGGCCATAAAACACCTGCTGCACGGCGATGCTCAGCGGCTTCAGCGCCAAAGCGCAAATGCCCTCAAGCTGGGCTGCCGCACCCGCCTGCATCCGCGCCGGAATTTCCTCGGAGAACAGTTCCAGAAAAAACTGAGCCATTATTCCCCCGCCACCCAGGCTTCGGCGCAGGCTTTCGCCAAATTCCGCACCCGCGCGATGTAAGCGGCACGCTCCGCCACTGAAATCACGCCCCGCGCATCCAGCAAATTGAACAAATGGCTGGCTTTAATGCACTGGTCATAGGCTGGCTGCGCGACCGCTGCCGCCACCAAAGCCTGGCATTCCGCCTCGGCATCCTCAAAATGCCGTGCCAGCATCTCGGTATTCGCCAGCTCGAAATTATGCTTCGAGTAATCGCGCTCCGCACGCAAAAACACGTCGCCATAGGAAACGCCCTGGCCGTTGAAATCCAAATCGTACACATTCTCAACGCCCTGCACATACATGGCCAGGCGCTCCAGCCCATAGGTGATCTCAGCCGAGGGCGAGACGCAGGCAATGCCGCCCACCTGCTGGAAATAGGTGAACTGCGTCACCTCCATGCCGTCGCACCACACTTCCCAGCCCAGCCCCCAGGCGCCCAAGGTCGGGCTTTCCCAGTCATCCTCCACAAAACGTATGTCATGCATGCGGCGGTCGATGCCGATGGCGTCATAACTCTCCAGCAGCAAATCCTGAATGTTATCCGGGCTTGGCTTCAGCAGCGCCTGATACTGGTAGTAATGCTGCAACCGGTTCGGGTTTTCGCCATAGCGCCCGTCCGATGGCCGGCGGGAGGGCTGCACATAAGCCGCCTTCCAGGGCTTTGGCCCCAGCGCCCGCAAAGTAGTGGCAGGGTGGAACGTGCCAGCCCCCATTTCCACGTCATAAGGCTGCAATATCACGCAGCCCTGCTTGGCCCAGAAAGCGTGTAATGTCAGAATAATGTCCTGGAAGCTCTTTGGCTTGCCTTGGTTGCTATGGACTGTCATGGACCTTTGGTGAAGCTGACGCGCCGCAGCAATACGGCCCCGCACCAGGAAGAGCAACCGAGAAGGACGGCAAATGGGCATAACAGCACAGTGCAAACCGCAGGACTTCGCCGGGGTGGCGCTGGCGGCCCTGGTGGGCGGTGGGGCGTTCGCCTTCCGGCATTTAGCCATCGTGCCGCGCGCCACCGTGGGCATTTGCGCCGCATCCTCAGCCCCCGGCTGGTGTGTGCCGCGCGGGTGGGTGTTGAGCGGGCAATATTACGGCGTATTCGGCTGGGCCGCGCTGGCGGCGGGGGTGCTGGCGTTTGTCTGCGGCCAGCGCATAATCGCAGGGCTGGCCATCGGCCTCGGCATTGCCGCGGTAGTGAATTTCAACGGCACACAAGGCATCATCGGTGCGGCTCTGGGCCTGGTGGCGTGGCTCAGCCTGCTCACCCGGCGGCCTGGCTGCGGGCGTTTATAGCCCCAGCTTGCCCATCGCCAAGAACTTCTCCCGGCGCTTCATCTTTAGCGCCTCTGGCCTTTGGCCCAGCAGCGGCTCCAGCGCCTTTTCCACCGCATCGCCCAACGCCGCCAGGGCCGCCTCGGGGTCACGGTGGGCGCCGCCCATCGGCTCGGGCACAATCTCGTCAATCAGCCCCAATTTTTTCAAATCCTGCGCGGTAATGCGCATGGCTTCCGCCGCAACCGGGGCCTGGGCCGCGTCGCGCCACAAAATCGAGGCACAGCCCTCCGGCGAAATCACCGAATAAATCGCGTGCTCATACATCAGCACCGCATTGCCCGCGGCCAGCGCAATCGCCCCGCCGGAGCCGCCCTCGCCGATAATGGTGGCCACCAACGGCACCGGCGCGTCCAAACACGCCTCAATCCCCCGCGCAATGGCCTCTGCCTGGCCTCTAGCCTCGGCTTCAATGCCAGGAAACGCGCCGGAGGTATCCACAAAGGTAAGAATCGGCAGGTTGAACCGTCCTGCTAGTTCCATCAGCCGCCGCGCCTTGCGGTAGCCCTCGGGCTTGGCCATGCCAAAATTATGCTTCAGGCGGGTTTCGGTGTCGGTGCCCTTTTCGGTGCCTATAACCATCACCGCCCGGCCCCTAAAGCGGCCCATGCCGCCCACAATGGCCGCATCATCAGCATAGGCGCGGTCCCCCGCCAGCGGGGTAAAATCCTCTATCAGCGCGGCAATAACGCCCAGCGCCTTCGGCCGCTCCGCATGGCGGGCCACTTGGGTTTTCTGCCATGGGCTCAGCTTGGCGTAGATGGCTTTAAGCTGCGCATCAGCCTTGGCGGAAAGCCTGGCCACCTCCTCGGCGATGTTGATCTCGCCGGGGGCGGCGGTCATCTGCCGCAAATCCTCGATCTTGCTCTCAAGCTCAGCGACGGGCTTTTCGAATTCCAGGTATTGACGCATGGACCGGGGCATTAGCACATATCACGCCAGAGGGAAGCCTAGCTTCTACACGGACGACTGTTCGGCTTTCAGCAGGTCACGGATCTCGGTCAGCAACGCCTCGGTTGGCGTTGGAGCAGCAGCGGCAGGCTTGGGTGTTTTATAAATTTTCTCAATCAACCGGACCATCCAGAAAATTGCCGCCGCGACAATGAGAAAATTGATGATGGCGTTGATGAACAAGCCATAATTGATCGTTACGTCCCCGGCCTTCTGCGCATCCGCCAGCGTCAGCGCAGGCGTCCCGCGCAGGATGACGAAATGATTGGAAAAATCCACGCCCCCGGTGATCAGGCCGATGATCGGGTTGATGATATCCTTCACCAACGAGCCGACAATGCCGGTGAACGCCGCGCCGATAACCACACCCACAGCCAGATCGACCACATTGCCGCGCATGATGAAGGCTTTGAAGTCGTCCACCCAACCCGGTTTCTTAAGCTGCACGGGAAATTTCGACGTATCAGACATCACGGCCCTCCGCTTCGGTTTGCCGCAACATGTACGCTCCGCCCCTTGCTCCGCAACCTTTTTCCGGCGCGGCGTGGCATTTGCGTTTTAACCTGCTGAACATTTCGAAACTTGCGCGGCGCGGGCCGGGTCTGAAACAAGCATCACTCCAAGCAGGAGATAAGAATGTTGAAAAAATGCCTGATGGTCGCCATGGCGTTAACCCTCGTGGGGTGCGGCCGCGGCACGGGGCGCACGTCCGGCACGGCGGCGGGGGGTGCGGCAACGGGCGCGCTCATCGGAATCGTCGGCGGGCCCATCGGCGTGGTGGTGGGGGCGGGCATCGGCGCCGGGGTCGGCGCGCTTACCGGGTCCAACACCACGCCCAAACAGGTTAATCTAGGCCAGGCACCCTGGGACAAGCAAGACGCCCCACAGGCTGCCCAGCCGCAAAATTAAGCCGCCAGCGCCGTTTCCACCGGGCGCAGCGTCAGCCCCAAAGCTGCCGCCACGGCCGGGTGGGTAATGGCTCCGCCCTGCACGTTCAAGCCATCGCGCAGATACTTGTCCTCGCGCAGTGCCTGCTGCCAGCCCTTATTGGCCAAAGCCAGGGTAAAGGGCAGGGTCGCGTTGTTCAGCGCGAAAGTGGAGGTGCGGGCCACGCCGCCCGGCATGTTCGCCACACAATAATGCGTCACGCCATCCACCACATAAACCGGCTCGGAATGAGTGGTGGCGCGGGAGGTTTCGGTGCAGCCGCCCTGGTCAATCGCCACGTCCACAATCACTGATCCCGGGCGCATGGTCTTCAGCATCTCGCGTGTCACCAGCTTGGGGGCCGCCGCACCTGGTATCAGCACGGTGCCGATCACGAGGTCAGACTGCGCCACCAGCTTGCCCACCGTGTCCTTGGTGGAGAAAGCGGTTTTCACCCGCGTGCCAAAGGTGGCGATAATCCGCCGCAGCACATCCGGCGAGCGGTCCACCACAGTCACATCCGCACCCAGCCCCACGGCCATCAGCGTGGCATTGGTGCCGGAAACGCCGCCACCCAGAATCACCACATTCGCAGGTGCCACACCCGCCACGCCGCCCAGCAACATGCCAGGGCCGCCATAGGCGTTTTCTAAATACTGCGCGCCCACCTGAACAGACATGCGCCCCGCCACCTCAGACATCGGCTGCAACAGCGGCAGCGTGCCGGCCGCGCTGGTCACGGTCTCATACGCAATGCAGGTCGCTCCCGAGGCGATCAGGTCCTTCGCCTGCTCCGGGTCCGGCGCCAGATGCAGATAGGTGAACAGCAACTGGTTGGCACGCAGCTTCTTGCGCTCCACGGCCAGCGGCTCCTTCACCTTCACGATCATATCGGCCTGGCCCCAAACCGCATCCGCATCCGGCGCAATCTTCGCACCCGCCTGCACATAATCCTCATTCGTCAGGCCGATATTCTTGCCCGCATCATGCTGCACCAGCACCTCGTGGCCATGCGCCACCAGCTCGTGCACCACCCCCGGCACCATGCCAACGCGGTCTTCATGATCCTTGATCTCTTTAGGTACACCGATGCGCATTTTTTCTCTCCCGAAAGGCCAGACGAACCTGGCCGAATTATCTGCGAACAATAAGGCCAATCTCACGCCATTTTCCTCGTATTTTGGGGCTTGCAGAGGTTATTATCGGTGATAAATTCGATAAATCAGAAATATGTGCGAATAAAGCTGCATGGTTAATCTGGACGAGACCGACCG
The DNA here is from genome assembly GCA_021808055.1 of Pseudomonadota bacterium. The sequence goes on from JAKBCH010000017.1 coordinate 16,527, forward strand.
CAAAATCCTCAACGCCCTCCAGCAGGATGGGCGGCTTTCAAATATCGAGCTGGCGGAGAAGGTGAACCTCTCCCCCTCCGCCTGCCTTCGGCGGCTGCATTTGCTCCTGCAAAGCGACCTCGTGGCGGGTACGCATCTGGTACTGGACCAGAAAGCCGCGGGCTTTCCGGGCACCGCCTATGTATTCATCACGCTGGAAGGCCAGGACCGCAAATTGCTGGACGCATTCGAGGCACGGGTAAAACTCATCGCCCAGGTGCAGGAATGCTACCTTCTGGCCGGTCAGGCAGACTACCTTCTGCGTGTGGTGTATAACGGGGCGGAGGATCTGGAGCGTCTGCACTCCGAGGAACTCACCCGTCTGCCCGGTATCAGGCGGGTGCAATCCACGCTCACCCTGCGCATGGTCAAACGTACGGCCCGGCTACCTTTGTAATGGCTTCGGGAAGTGTCAGAAATTATTAAACTCTTTTTTACTTCAGGCACTATAACAATGCCGGGCAGCATGGGCCGTGGCCTCCACCTCCAGGACGCGCTGCCGGGTGGCGGGCCGTGGTGGCCCGTCATCCGAGCATCGCGTTACTTACGCCCCTGCCAGGGTCATGCCCTCAATCCTTACGGTCGGTGCATCGGTGCCGCGCTTAAACTCTAGGTTGCTCGCCGGGGTGAGGTTCAGGAACATGTCCTTCAAATTCCCGGCGATGGTAAATTCGGCCACCGGCTCAGCAATCTCACCATTGCGGATCATGAACCCCGCCGCCCCGCGCGAATAATCACCGGTAAGCCCATTGATGCTGGAGCCCATCATCTCGGTCACATACAGCCCCTCGGCAATGTCTGCCATCAGCGCCTCGGGCGTCATCTTGCCCGGTTCCATGTAGAAATTGCTCAAACCTCCAGCATGGCCGTTGGTTTTCAGGCCGAGCTGGTTGGCGGAGCGTGTGTCCAGCACCCATTCCGTCAGGCGTCCGTCCTCGATAAAATTCATCCGCCGCACGGGCTGGCCCTCGCGGTCGTAAGGGCGAGACCGGCGGCCGCGCACGCGCAGCGGGTCGTCCACAATGTTGATACCCGCCGCGAATACCTGGGCACCCAGCGCATCCTTCAAAAACGAGGTACCGCGCGCGATGGCGGCTCCGGAGATGGCGCTGGCAAAATGGCCGAGAATGGAGCCAGAGACCCGCGGGTCGAACAGCACCGACAGCTTGGCCGTGGCCGGGCGCCTGGGGTTGAGGCGCGCCAAAGCGCGGGCGGCGGCGTTGCGGCCAAGCAACGCCGCATCGCCCAAATCGCGCCCGTGAATCACGCTGTCATAATCATAATCGCGCTGCATCGCCGTGCCCGCGCCGGCGATGGCGGTGACCGAAACGCTATGCCCAGAGCGCGCATATTCGCCCAAAAACCCATGGCTGGTGGCCAGCACGGAAATGGAGCGCGACCAGGAGGCGGAACCGCCTTCTGAATTGGTGATGCCGGGCACCGCCAAAGCCGCGTCCTCCGCCGCGCTGGCGCGCTCAATCAACAGGTCAGCACTTGGCTCAACCGGGTCGTCCAGCTCCAGAAACGCGGCATCGGGTGCCGGGGGGGCGAAGGGAATTTCCGCATACGGGTCTTCCGGCACCACTTTGGCCATCGCCACCGCCTGCTCGGCCAGACGCTGGAAAGCGCTATGGTCAATCGAGCTGGCGGAAACGCTGGCCGAGGCGCGGCCCAGAAACACGCGCAGGCCAAGCTCAGTGGTCTCGGCACGTTCGGTTTCCTCAATCTTGCGCAGGCGGCGCTGAATGCCAACGGACGTGCCTTCATACAGCCCGACCTCGGCCACGTCCGCCCCGGCGCGTTTGGCCGCCGCCAGCAGGGCGGTGGCGGCGTCTGTCAGCGCGCTCATGCCGCCAGCCGGTCGATAATCGAAGAAAATTTCGGCACCTGCGCCACCGGGCCAATGGTGGCCAGCGTGGGTTTCTGGCGGAAAATCTTGGACCCCACCGCGCAAACATCCTCCACCGTCACGGCGTTTATCTTCGCCACCGTCTCGGCCACCGGAATAATCCGGCCAAACACCTGCCATTGCCGTGCCAGCTGCTCGCAGCGGCTGCCAGTGCTCTCCAGGCTCATCAGCAATCCGGCCTTAAGCTGCGCACGGGCACGGTTCAGCTCCGCCTCGTTCACCGCGCGCTGCACTTTCTCAAGCTCCTCCAGCGTCACCGGGATCAGCTCGGCGGCCTCGGATTCACCCGTGCCCGCGTAAATGCCGAACAATCCGCCATCCTCCGCCGGGGCGGTGAAGCTATAGATGGAATAAACCAACCCCCGCTTCTCCCGGATTTCCTGGAACAGCCGGGAAGACATCCCACCCCCCAGCAAAGTGGAAAGCAGCATGGCGGGGTAGTAATCCGCTTCGCCATAAGCGGGGGAATTAAAGCCCAGCACGATATGCGCCTGATCCAAATCCCGCAGCTCCCGATATTCACCGCCCATATAATCGGCGGCCATCGGCGCGTGGCGCTCGGCACTTGGCAGATCGGCAAAATGCTTCGCCGCCAGTTCCACCACCTGCTCATGATACAAATTGCCCGAGGCGGCGATCACCATGTTATCCGGCGTATAATGCTGGCTCATGAAGCCCGGCAGCGCCTCGCGCTTCATGGTGCGGATAATCTGCTCGGTCCCCAGCACCGGGCGGCCCATCGGCTGGCTGGGATAAGCGGCGGTCTGGAAATGATCGAAAATGATATCGTCCGGCGTGTCATTCGCCTGGCCGATCTCCTGCAAAATCACCCCGCGCTCACGCTCCAGCTCTTCCGGCTCAAAGCTGGAATGGCAGAGAATGTCGCCGATGATGTCCGCCCCCAGGGCTAAATCTTCCTTCAGCAGCTTCACGTAATAAGCCGTCTGCTCGCGGGAGGTATAGGCGTTGATATGCCCGCCGACATTCTCGATCGCCTCGGCGATATCCGCGGCTGAGCGCCGCTCAGTGCCTTTGAAGGCCATGTGTTCCAGAAAATGCGCCACCCCGTTCTCGGCGGCGGTCTCGTGGCGGGTGCCGGCCCCCACATAGGCGCCGAAGGAGATCGTCTCCACCCGTTCCATGCGCTCGGTCAGCACAACAAGGCCGGAAGGAAGGGTGGTGATGGAAACCTGTTCAGGCATCTTTGTTCCTGTTCGCAAAATTCCGCACCAGGGTTTCGATCGCGGTAAGATCGGCCGGGGCGCGGGTGAAAGTCTCTTTCCTGTCATATAGGTCGGAAAGATGCGGCGGTAGAGGCGGGCGGCTGCCCACCGCTTTTTCGATGGCATCGGGGAATTTCGCCGGGTGCGCGGTGGCCGCCGCAATCACCGGCAGCCCCATCGGCCCGCAATCCCGCCCGGCAGCCAAGCCAATCACGCTATGCGGGTCCGCCAGATATTCGCTTTCCTTCCAGAACCGGGCGATTTCCTTCAGCGTCGCTTCGTCGCTCAGGCGATAACCCTGGAACTGTTCGCGGATGGAACGCCAGACCGGCTCGGCCACGGTCATTTTGCCGCTGGCGCGGAAATCCGCCATAGTTTGCGCCGTCAGCGCAGCATCCCGCCCCTGGAACTCGAACAACAGCCGCTCAAAATTCGAGCTGACGCCGATATCCATGGAGGGCGACAGGCTCGCCTCCACAGCCTTAACGGACATATCGTTGGCATCCAGAAACCGGCTCAGAATATCGTTGCGGTTGCTCGCCACGATGAATTTCGCAATCGGCAAACCCATCTGCTTCGCCGCCCAGGCCGCCAATATATTGCCGAAATTGCCAGTGGGCACGGAAACCGCCACCTCACGCTCCGGCGCGCCCAGATTCAGCGCCGCATACACGTAATAGGGAATCTGCGCCGCAATGCGGGCGAAATTGATGGAATTCACCGCCGAGAGGTTCATCTCGGTGCGGAACGGCGCATCCGCGAACATCGCCTTTACCAGATCCTGGCAATCGTCGAAATTGCCTTCCACCGCGATGTTCAGTACGTTATCGGCCTTCACACTCGTCATCTGGCGGCGCTGCACCTCGGAGGTTTTGCCCTCGGGGTGCAGAATGGTGATGTCGATATTCTTACGCCCCGCCACGGCCTCAATGGCCGCTGAGCCGGTATCGCCCGAGGTTGCCCCCACAATCCGCACCTTCTCGCCGCGCTTGGCCAAAACATGCTCGAATAAATGCCCCACCAGTTGCAGCGCCATGTCTTTAAACGCCAGCGTGGGGCCGTGGAACAATTCCAGCGCGTAGAGGTTGGTGTCCACCTGCACCAGCGGCACGATGGCTTTATGCGCAAAGCCCGCATAGGCCTGGTGGCACATCGCCAGCAGCTCAGCCTCGGTGATGCTGCCCGCCGTAAATGGCGCGATAATCTTCGCCGCCAGCTCCGGGTAGGGCAGCCCGCGCAGGGCTTTCAGCTCATCCGCAGAAAAGCGCGGCCAGGTGGCGGGCATATAAAGCCCGCCATCGCTGGCGAGGCCCGCCAGCAGTGCCCCGGCGAAATCCATCTCCGGGGCCTGCCCCCGCGTCGAAACATAGCGCATCGAAAATCCCTTATTCCGGCCCCGCCTATACTATCGGCACAGGGCTGGCAGCAATGCGTCCAGCCTTTTGGTCCCCTGCGCGGTGGCGGCGAGCCTTTCATCGGAGAGGGTTAAGTATCCCTCGGCGATGCATTCCTCCAGAATATCCGGCTCAATCGCATCCATCAGCGCCATGCCGGTGCGGGCAGCGAAATAGGGCACGGAAATACCCTCTTGCAGCCGCAAGCCCATAATCAGCGCTTCCCGGGCGCGGTCCTGGGTCGGCACATCCTCTTCCAAGGTTGTGCCATGGCCGTTGGCCGCCACACGCTCCATCCAAACCTCCGGGGCGCGGTGGCGGGTGGTGGCCAGCAGCTTGCCGTCCAGCGAAAGCCGCCCATGCGCACCAGGGCCAATGCCCGCATAATCGCCATAGCGCCAATAGGTCATGTTATGCCGGCTCTCGCCACCGGGCTTGGCGTAGTTGGAGACTTCATAGCGCTGCAATCCATAGCGCCCGGCTTCCTCCGCCGTGATATCATACAGCGCCTCGGCCTCATCCGCATCCGGCAGGATGAACTCACCGCGCGCGTGCAGGGTGGCAAACTTCGTCCCATCCTCAATGGTGAGCTGGTAAAGCGAGAGATGGTCCGCCGCCAGATCCAATGCCCGGCGCAGCTCCTCTCGCCAGGCGGCCTGGGTTTGGCCCGGCAATGCATAAATTAAATCGAACGAAATGCGCGGAAAGATAGATGCGCCTAATTGAACCGCGGCGATGGCCTGCGCGGCACTATGCTCACGGCCCAAAAAACGCAGCGCCTGTTCATCGAAGCTCTGCACACCGATGGAAACCCGGTTCACCCCCGCCGCGCGGTAGGCGGAGAATTTCGCGGCCTCGACACTGGTGGGGTTGGCCTCCAGCGTGATCTCCGCCTCTGGCGCCAACTCAAACAACCGCCCGGCCTGCGCGATCAGTTCCGCGACACTCTCCGGATTCATCAGGCTCGGCGTGCCGCCGCCGAAAAAGATTGACCCCACCCGGCGCTTGCCCAGCCTTGCCGCTTCAAACGCCAGCTCCGTTTTCAGCGCGGAGAGCATTTCCGCCTGGGGTAATGTCTCGCGCACATGGGAGTTGAAGTCACAATACGGGCATTTGGCCAGGCAGAAGGGCCAGTGGAAATAAAGCGCCAGTGCATCCATACGCCCCGGCATAAACCCGATACGCGCCCAGTGCCAGCCAGGTGCCAGCCCGCCATGGCTTGGCAGGCGCGCCTGGCCCGCTTATCCGAGAGGCATGCAAGCCATCCGCGTGGAAAACTTGACCAAGCGTTACCCGGAGACGCTGGCGGTGGATGATCTTTCGTTCACGCTGGCGCGCGGGAAGATTCTGGGCCTGCTGGGCGGCAATGGCGCTGGCAAAACCACCACCATTTCCATGCTGCTGGGATTGCTCGTGCCCACCTCCGGCCGGATTACCGTGCTGGGCCACGACATGGCGACACACCGCTTCGCCGCTCTGGCGCGGATGAATTTTTCCTCACCTTACATCTCGCTGCCCGCCCGGCTTACCGTGCGGGAAAATCTGGAAGTATATGGGCATCTTTATAATGTGCCGAAGCTGAAGGCGCGCATTGGCCAGCTTGCTGAACAGTTCAAACTCACCGCATTGCTGAGCCGCCCGGCAGGCGAGCTTTCAGCCGGGCAGAAAACCCGCGTGGCGCTGGCAAAATCCTTCCTTAATCAGCCCGAGCTTTTATTGCTGGACGAGCCGACCGCCAGCCTGGACCCCGACACTGGCGATTACGTGCGTACAGCACTTGAGGATTACCGGCGCGAGACGGGTGCGGCCATTCTGCTCGCCTCCCACAACATGGCGGAGGTGGAGCGGCTATGCGACGAGGTGATAATGATGAAGCAGGGCCGCGTGGCTGATAAAGGCACACCGGCGGAGCTTATCGACCGTTATGGGCGGGAGGATATGGAAGACGTGTTCCTGCATATCGCCCGCAGCGAGGCGCTGTGATGCCCGCGGCACGGCGCGTTTGGGGCCTGGTGTACCGGCATTTATGCATGTACCGGCGCTCCTGGCCGCGCCTCGCGGAAATCGCCTATTGGCCAACGCTGGAGCTGTTGATCTGGGGTTTTACCGCGAATTTCTTCAGCCATGATATTCACGCCGGGTCGCCCATTCTGGCCGGTGCGGCGCTAATCGGCGGGGTGCTGCTATGGGAAATTGTGCTGCGCGCGCAGATTGGTGTGACGCTGAGCTTCATGGAAGAAATATGGTCGCGCAATCTCGGGCATCTATTCGTCAGCCCGTTGCGCCCGGCGGAGATGGTGCTGGCGCTGCTTGCGGTTTCCGCGATTCGGACATTCATCGGCCTGCTTCCCGCCACAATCATCGCCTTTCTGCTGTATCATTATGACCTGTTCGCACCCGGCCCAGTAATGGTGCTGTTCTTCCTCAACCTGCTGTTCATGGGCTGGTGGGTGGCGCTGGGCATCGTCTCGCTTTTGTTCCGCTATGGCGCCGGGGCGGAGGCGCTGGCCTGGACCATTGCCTTTGGCATAACCCCGGTGGCCTGCGTGTTCTACCCGCTGGCTTCCCTGCCCTACTGGCTGCAGCCCGTGGCGCAAGCCCTGCCCGCCGCGCATATTTTTGAGGGGTTGCGCGCCCTGTTGTTGAGCGACCATAAAGATTGGAACCAGCTTGCCATTGCCGCCGGGCTGAACGCTGCCTGGATGGTGGCCGCCATTGCCGTGTTTGGGGCCGAATTCCGCCGCGCGCGAATACGCGGCGCGTTGATATCAATCGGAGAATGATCTTGCATCAATTCTGGCTCATCCGCCACGCCTTGGTTCACCGCGACAGCCTGGCGTTTCTGTACGGCACGGATGATGTGCCCGTGTGCGACGAGACCATGGCGGCGCAGTGCAACGCGTATTCCGCGCTGGCGGCGCGGCTGCCACACCCGGCGCGCCTGGTGTGCACGCCGCTTTCGCGCACGCAGCTAACCGCCGATGCGCTGGCACGCGCGGGCTACCCTGAGCATGAAAGGCTGATAGACCCAGCCCTCATCGAACAGGATTTCGGGGATTGGCAGGGCGTACCAATCTCACAGTTTGAGGAACGCGGCGATGATGAACGCCACCCATTCTGGCCCATTCATGCCGCGGAAACCCCGCCGGGCGGGGAGAGTTTCGCGCATCTCATGACGCGCGTGGGCGCCGGGCTGGAGGCGCTTTGCAAAACCGCCCAGGGCCAGAACACCATCATTGTCAGCCATGGCGGGGCCATTCGCGCCGCCATCGCCCATGCGATGGGCCTGACGCCGCATCAGGCGCTGTGTCTGCAGATCGACAATATATCGCTCACACGGCTGGAGCACGGCCCACGCGGCTGGCGGGTTTTATCGGTTAATGAACATTCCTCCACCCCAGCTTGCCAGGCTCTGGCCGACCCCCCATCTGCCCATTTAAGACAAGAAGCGACCCCAACCGAAGGAGTTCTTTCATGAAACGCCTGTTGATCGCGGCTGCATTCACCGCCGCCTTCGCCGCTCCGGCCCTGGCCGACACGCCGCAACACTTGATCGACAGCTCCACTTTGGCGCTGGAAGATTTGATGGGCGGGGCGCAAGGGTCTCAGGCGCAGGCGTTTTTGCGCAAGGCCCGCGCCGTGGTGATCTGTCCCAACGTGTTCCGCGCCGGGTTCATCTTCGGCGGCGAGGGTGGCGGCTGTGTGATGAGTGCCCGCACGCCGAATGGCGGCTGGACCAACCCGGCCATCTATTCAATGGGCTCCGGCAGCTTCGGCTTGCAGGCAGGGGTGCAGAGCGCTGAGGTGATGATGATTATCATGACCAATGGCGGGCTGAATGCGCTGTTGAATTCACAGTTCAAATTAGGTGCCGATGCGGGGGTGACCTTCGCCACATTTGGGGCGGGGGTAAGCGGGGCGATGTCCACCGCGATTGACGCTGATATCATCGGCTTCACGAAAGCTCAGGGGCTTTATGGCGGCGTCTCGCTCTCCGGCTCCGTGCTTTCCAACAATGCCGGAGCGGAACAGCAATATTACGGGCAGCAATTAGATGCCCGGCAGATTGTGGTGGATGGCCAGGGCAATAATCCCGGTGCCAACCCGCTGCGCGAAACGCTTGCCCGCTACGCCGCACCTGCCGGGCTTACCCCGGCGCCAATGGCACCGCCGCAGGACCAGATGCAGCAACCCATGCAACAGCAGATGCAACCTATGCAGCAGTCAGCGCCGATCCAGCAGGCACCGCTGCAACAGCCTTAATAACCCCAAAAACCCCGCTCAGGTGAGTGGGGTTTTTGTTTGGCGCGGCCAAGAGGGCGGACCAGCGCGGGCCTACCAGCCCCTGGATCCGCCCATCATTCCCCAGCCCATACCGCCGCCCCACATGCCGCGCGGTCCCCAATTGGCGATGCCGGGCAGAATTTCCTTAGCCTGCCCCTGCTGGTACGCGGTGAGATGCGGCATCAGCTCGTCCGCCGCCTTTTTCTCCTGCTCATAGTTCTGCTTCATCAGCGCCACCATCTTATCCATGGTGGCGAAACGCTGGTCGGGGCTCCAGGTGCCGTTTCCGGCCGACTGCCAAATGGGCTGCATGCGGCTCCAGGTGCCGTTCCGGGCCGCCGTGACCGCCGATGCATAGCTGTTCCAGGCATCCGCCTCGCCCGATGTGATGTTCAATTCGGTCTTCAGCGCGTCCAGCCGGTTCTGAATCGAAAACCCCGGACCGCCTCCTTGCGCGCCAGGCTCCTGGCCTGTCCAGCCTTGCATCATGCCTGGCCCCATGCCCGGATAACCGCTCATCATCCCGTAGCCGTAGCCCTGCCCTGTTCCGCCGCCGCAAGGCCCACCTGGCAATTGCGCCGCCGCGACATTGGCAAAAGCCGCAAACCCTAGCACCGCCGCGATACCCGCCGCCTTGCGGGATATATTGATCATGACGCTGGTCTCCTACGCTTGTTGAGATTGTGCAGCTTACGGCTTTGCCGAGTTCTACTGCTGCAAACATCGCATTCATGCGCCCCGCCGCAAGGAACGACCTTGATCTCGCTCAACTAAAAAAGGCCATCCGCCGTTGCACAGCGGATGGCATGGGAGCAGCCGAAGGCCGCGAAAATTCAGTACACGACAACGCTGCGGATGCTCTCGCCCTTGCGCATCAGCTCGAAGCCTTCGTTGATCTGCTCGAAGGGCAGCACATGGGTGATGAGGCTGTCGATGTCGATCTTGCCCTCCATGTACCAATCCACGATCTTCGGCACATCGGTGCGGCCGCGCGCGCCGCCGAAGGCCGTGCCTTTCCAGCTGCGGCCGGTGACGAGCTGGAAGGGCCGTGTGGAAATCTCCTGCCCTGCCCCCGCCACGCCGATGATGATGGAGGTGCCCCAACCGCGATGGGTGCATTCCAGCGCCTGGCGCATGACATTCACATTGCCAATGCACTCGAAGGAATAATCCGCCCCGCCATCCGTCAGGTTGACGAGATACGGCACCAGATCCTCGCCGATTTCGGACGGGTTGACAAAATGCGTCATGCCGAATTTTTCGGCCATGGCTTTGCGGCCATTATTGAGGTCCACGCCGACGATCTTGTCGGCCCCGGCGATGCGCGCGCCCTGAATCACGTTGAGGCCAATACCGCCCAGCCCAAACACCACGACATTATCGCCCGGCCGCACTTTGGCGGTGTTGAACACAGCACCTATGCCGGTGGTGACGCCACAGCCGATATAGCAGATTTTCTCAAACGGCGCGTCCTCCCGCACTTTCGCCAGCGCGATCTCCGGCAGCACGGTGAAATTGGCGAAGGTCGAGCAGCCCATGTAATGCATCACCGGCGCGCCATCGCAGGAGAAGCGGGACGTGCCATCCGGCATCACGCCCTTGCCTTGCGTGGCGCGGATGGCGGTGCAGAGATTGCTCTTTTGCGAGAGGCAGGTTTTGCACTGGCGGCATTCAGGCGTGTAGAGCGGAATCACATGGTCGCCTTTTTTGAGTGAGGTGACGCCGGGGCCGACATCCACCACCACGCCCGCCCCTTCATGGCCCAGAATGGCGGGGAAGATGCCCTCAGGGTCGGCACCCGAGAGGGTGTATTCATCGGTATGGCAGATGCCGGTGGCTTTTACCTCCACCAACACTTCGCCCCATTTCGGGCCGGCGATCTCTATGGTTTCCAAAGACAGAATTTTGCCCGGTGCCCGGGCCACGGCGGCGCGCGTTTTCATGCTTCCACTCCCTTGAAGCTGGATGCCGGGTATCCTTGCGCAAACAGCAACGATGTCAAATCTGTGTGCTCTACACGATTGAGCATTTCCGCTGCCACGATAGGTTTGGCGCGGTAGGCAATACCCAGCCCGGCGGCTTTGAGCATCGGCAAATCGTTGGCGCCGTCGCCTACGGCGAGGGTGGCAGCGAGCTTCACGCCGCGTGCCTCGGCAAATTCCGCTAGCGCGGCCAGCTTTGCCGCTTTATCCAGAATCGGCTCTTCCACCGCGCCGGTGAGGGCCGCGCCATCATCGCGCAGGATGTTCGCGCGGTGAGTGGCAAAGCCCAGCTCTTGCGCCACACGGGCGGTGAAAAAACTAAACCCGCCAGAGATGAGCGCGGTGGTGGCGCCAAAGGCGTTCATGGTGGCCACCAGGGTTTTCGCCCCCGGCATATAGCGCATTTTTTTCCAGGTTTCCTCCAGCGCGCTCAGCTTCAGGCCCTTCAGCAGCGCCACACGCTCATGCAAAGCAACGGCGAAATCCATCTCGCCGTTCATCGCGCGGGTGGTGAGGGCGGCAACCTCCTCCTTCACCCCCGCGAAGGCGGCCAGCTCGTCCAGCGTTTCAGCGGTGATGATAGTGCAATCCATATCCGCGACCAGCACCGCCTTGCGGCGGCCACGCGGACGGGTGAGGAAAATATCCACCGCCTTATGGGCCATGATGGCGGCGATGGCTGAGCGGTCTGGCGCGCGGGGGGCCAGAAACTCCGCCGCCCGCCCCTCCGCCAGCCAGACGAAATTGCGGCCCTCGGCATAGGCCATGGCGCGGGCAATATCCGGCGCGGTGAGGGCGCCAGCATCCTGGCTGGCCACGAGGGTAACGATGTGAGATTGAGCCTCTGTCATGGGCGCGACCGATAAGGCAGAGACAGGTTTTGGGCAACGCACCGCGCTGATCGTCGCGGGCCCGACAGCGAGTGGCAAATCCGCGCTGGCCTTGGCGATCGCCCAGGAATTTGGCGGCACCATCATCAACGCCGATGCGATGCAATGCTACCGGGAGCTGCGGGTGCTGACCGCCCGGCCCAGCCTGGAAGACGAAGCACAGGCCCCGCACCGGCTTTATGGCGTGAAGGCGGCGGGCGAACCCGCCAACGCCGCCTGGTGGCGGGGGGCGGCACAGGCGGAGATGGAAGCGGCAAGCCTTCCTATCCTCTGTGGCGGCACGGGCATGTATTTCTCCGCGCTGGTGAAAGGCATCGCCGATATTCCCGACCCCGGCGAGGAAGCCCGCGCCGAGGCACGGCAGCTTTTGGCAGCACTTGGCCCCGAGGCGCTGCACACGAAGCTGGATGCTGAGACCGCCGCGAAGCTGAAACCAGGCGACAGCCAGCGCATCGCCCGCGCTTATGAGGTACTGCTGGGCACCGGGCGGGGCATTGCTTATTGGCAGGCACAGCCCACAGAAAAGCTGCAAGGCTGGACTCTCAAAATGATTTTGCTGGACCCGCCGCGGCCCGCCCTGCGCGAGGCGATCGAGACACGTTTTGCCGCCATGCTAGAAGCGGGTGCGTCGGATGAGGCGCGTGCTTTGCTGGCGCTGAACCTGCCACCGGAGCTGCCCTTAATGCGCGCCCATGGCGTGCCGGAGCTTGGCGCGTATCTGCGGGGTGAAATTTCACTGGAGGAAGCGAAAGCCCGCGCCGTGCTGGCCACGTTTCAGTACACCAAGCGGCAGATGACTTGGTTCAGGCACCAGAAGTTGGCAAGCAAAACAGACATGCAAATAATTCATTCAAGAATCGACCATAATACGCAATTTTCGGAAAGATATTTGGCTGATTTAGGCAATTTTACAAATCGTAACGGTTGACCTTCCGGCCAGGGCACTGTACCGGAGCATGGATATTCTGGACGCGAATGGCAGGACGATATGGACGGCACGATTGCAGCACCTGAGCTAATGAATTCCGGGGCGGAGGCTGTGCTCCGGGCGCTGAAGGCGCAGGGCGTGGACGTAATTTTCGGCTATCCCGGCGGCGCGGTGCTGCCGCTTTACGACGCGCTGTTTCAGCAGAACGAGATCAAGCACATTCTGGTGCGTCACGAGCAAGCGGCGGTGCACGCGGCGGAAGGCTATGCGCGCTCCACCGGCAAGGTGGGCGTGGTGCTGGTGACCTCCGGCCCAGGGGCGACGAATGCCGTCACCGGCCTTGTGGATGCGTTGATGGATTCCATTCCGCTGGTTTGCCTTTCCGGCCAGGTGCCCACGCATCTTATCGGCAATGACGCGTTTCAGGAGGCGGACACCACCGGCATCACCCGCCCGGCCACCAAGCATAATTACCTGGTGAAGAAATCCGAGGACCTGGTGCGCGTGATGCACGAGGCGTTTTTGGTGGCGCGCACGGGGCGGCCCGGCCCAGTGCTGGTGGATCTGCCGAAGGATATTCTCATCGCCCCGGCGCCATATCGCGAACCGGGCAACGCGCCGCACCGTTCCTATAACCCCCGCACAGAGCCGGACCCGCGCCGGATTGACGAAGCGGTGGCGATGCTGAAACGCGCCGAGCGCCCGGTGATTTATGCCGGTGGCGGCGTGATCAATGCCGGGCCGGAAGCCGCGCGGCTGCTGGTTGAATTTACCCGCCTCACCGGTTTTCCCATCACCAACACGCTGATGGGGCTGGGCGCCTACCCGGCTTCCGACCCGCTCTTCGTCGGCATGTTGGGGATGCACGGCACTTATGAGGCGAACCTCGCCATGCATGGGTGCGACGTGATGCTGAATATCGGCGCGCGGTTTGATGACCGTGTGACCGGGCGGCTGAACGCGTTCTCGCCAAACTCCAAGAAAATTCACGCGGATATCGACCCTGCCAGCATCAATAAATCGGTGATGGTGGACGTGCCGATTGTCGGCGATGCGCTGGCGGTTCTGAAGGCGCTGATCGCGGCCTGGAAGAAAGATGCCGCCCAGCCTAACCGCGCGGCACTGGCGCAATGGTGGGGGCAGATTGATGCGTGGCGCGCGAAAGATTCCCTGCGCTTCACCCAACCCCGCGACCCCGGCAGCATCATCAAGCCGCAATACGCCATCGAGCAGCTTTACAAGGCGACGCGCGGGCGGGAAACCTACATCACCACCGAAGTTGGCCAACACCAGATGTGGGCCGCCCAATATTTCAGGTTCGAGAAACCGAACCGCTGGATGACCTCAGGCGGGTTGGGCACCATGGGCTACGGCCTGCCCGCCGCCATGGGCGCGCAAGTGGCGCACCCGGATGCGCTGGTGATCGACATTGCCGGCGAGGCCAGCATTCTGATGAACATTCAGGAAATGGGCACGCTGGCGCAGTATCGCCTGCCGGTGAAGATTTTCATTCTGAACAACCAATATATGGGCATGGTGCGCCAGTGGCAGGAGCTGCTGCATGGCAGCCGTTATTCCAGCTCATACTCTGAGGCGCTGCCGGATTTTGTGAAGCTGGCGGAGAGCTTCCATGCCGTGGGGCTGCGGGCGGAAAAAGTGGATGATCTGGACCGGGTGATCGCCGAGATGCTTGCGGTGGACAGGCCGGTAATCGCGGATATCTGCGTGGACCAGAAGGAAAACGTGTTCCCGATGATCCCCTCCGGTGCCGCGCATAATGAAATGCTGCTGGGGCCGGAGCATAAGGGCACATCCGGCCCGGCTGTGAGCAATGAAGGGATGGCGCTGGTCTGATGTCTGATACCACTTTACGTTCCGCCACCATTTCGGTTTTGGTGGAGAATGAATCCGGCGTTCTGGCACGCGTTATCGGGCTTTTTTCAGGCCGGGGCTATAACATCGACAACCTAACCGTGGCCCCAGTGGAGCGTGACGGCTCCAAAAGCCGCATCACCGTAGTGACGCGCGGCACCGCCATGGTGATTGAGCAGATTAAAGCGCAGCTTGACCGGCTGGTGCCGGTTTATAAGGTGCTGGACCTTTCAGAAGGCCCACATCTGGCCCGCGAACTGGCGCTGATTAAGGTGCTGGGCACGGGCGAGAAACGCGCCGAGGCGCTGCGCCTGGCCGATGCCTTCCGCGCCAGAGTGATAGACGCGACGACGGAGAGCTTTACTTTTGAGCTTACCGGCGCCACCGACAAGCTGGATGCGTTTTTGGAACTGATGCGCCCGCTGGGCCTGGCTGAGGTTTCGCGCACTGGTGTTGCGGCGATTGCACGCGGCGTGAAGACGATTACCTAGAGCCTAACAGAGCTTTCAAGAAAACCTTCAAACGCCGAGGCATGAAGGCTTGGAACCACCGCCGCGCGTGCAGCCTGGCGGTGATTTCGCCATTCTGGCGAATAAGATCCTCGATGATGGTGAACGCGGCGCGTAACGCCGCCTCGTGCGTATTTGTGGTGTTATCCACAAATTCCGGATACTGGCTGAAATCTTCCTGGAAAAGCCTTGAACGATCCGGAAACCATTTTTGCCGGACGCGTTCGTTTGTTTCCCGAAAGTTTTCGTAGAAATGGCGTGCATCAGCCCGCGCCGGCCGCATGGGATGGCCTTGCAGAAGCTGCTCCGTGATTAACGCGCAAGCATCGCGCATTGTTTTCGCCAAATCGTGGTTTTGGTTGTAACCCTGCTCCGCGTGCCAACCATTCAAAGCCGACAGGAATTTTTGTCCATCCGCCGGAATCGCACGGTTCACCGTTTCTGTTTTTTCAGCAAGCCACGAGGGCAAACCGCAGACATTCAGAAAATCCTGTACGACATCGCCTTCCAACAAGGAATCTGGTTCATAAATGCGCGGTTTTACAAATGCCTCTCCGAACATGTGAGCGTAGCGGTCGAGCATTTTCTCGTAATTGAAATAGCTGGCCCAGAATAATTCACTGAGATTAATGCTGGACAAAACATCGGAAAATAAATCACCAGCGCGCAGCCGGGTTGAAAAAAGGCTAGAAGCCAGTTCATCCTGACGGCGCAGATAAACAAAGATCGTTGTCGTATCGAAATATTGCGAGAGCAGCGCATGAAGTTTTGCAACATGCTCGATTGTCGTGAACCGGCTTTGGCAATGCTCGTTTGAGAAAATCACCGTTCGCACGCGGGGTGGAAGTGCTGCCATCTCGCTGGCCAGAGACCGGGCAAACGCGGCCTCGTTGAATTTGCCAGCAGGCAGATGCTCCACCAGATCAAACGTGTTTTCCGGCGCGGCAAAAATGGCCAGTTCGGTATGGCTATACTCACCAGGCGAGGAGGGATACCAGAAGCCAAGCCGCGCAAGCTCATCGCGCCTGCTGGCCAGCATCGCTTGGATTGACGTTGTGCCGGTTTTTTCCGAGCCTATATGAAGAATTGCTGACCGCAACAATTAGGCCTGCGGCACGCTGCCACCTGGCGGCGGGGTAATTGGCCGGGGCTGCGCGGGTTTTGGCGCGGGCTGCTGTTGCTGCGCCGTGCTCAGCGCCACAACGGTTCCCAGCGCCTCGGTCATTGTCGTCGGCACCAATATCGTCGCCCCGCGATCCTTGTTCATATCGTAGATCAGCCCCATCTGCCGGATTTGCAACGCCACAGGGTTTTCCTGATAGATTTGCGCGGCATCGACAATCTGTTGGGCGATGGCGATTTCCGCACTCGCCAAAGTTACCCGCGCCTGCTTTTCTTTTTCCGCCTGGGCGTTGCGGCTCATCGCGTCGTTCAGCTCCGGCGGAATTTTAACATCCCTTATTTCCACGGTGATGTCGCCAATGCCCCAGCCATCGGATTTACGGCGGATGAGGGCTTGCAGTCTTTCATCCATTGCCTCGCGGTTGCCCAGAATATCCGTCATCGTGGTCGCGGAGATCACCTCCCGCAACGAGGTTTGCGCCACCTGCGCGATCATGTTCCGATAATCGGTAAGCTCGGTGGCGGCGCGTTTCACATCTGTTACGCGCCAGAACAGAATGGAATCCATGGTGACGGAAACCGCATCGGCGGTGAGGGTGTCCTCGGCGGAAATGCGTGTGCTCTGCCGGCGGGTATCCACCGTGGCATAGACGATCTCGATGGCCGGGATGAGAAAATATAAGCCCGGCCCGCGCACACCCGCAAAGCGCCCCAGCCGCAGTACCACCGCGCGTTCCCATTCCGCCGCCGTGCGCAAAGTAAGGGCGAGGATGACGCCCACCAGCACGATAACGACACCGATGCCTGGCGAGTTGAGCACATAGCCAATGGCGACGCCAAGCAGCACGATGATGGCGGAGATGAGGGTGACGGCACTGTTCATGACGGTCTCCTGGGTTCAAATGCGTTATAACCTAAATCCGCTTTGCCCGCGACTCGGCACGAGGCGCTACCCTGGCTTCATGAATATGCTCCCTGCCCTCGCCTTTGTTGCCGCCATTGCCGCTTCTGGTTTTGCTTTGCTCGCCTGGCGCGCCGCGCAGGCAGCGCCGCTGCGGCTGAAACTGGAGCTGGATAAGCTGTTCGCTGGCAACCGGGCTGAGGCTGAGTTTTTGCGCCAGTCCCTCAGCGCCATGGAAGGGCGGCTGGCCAGCGCCATCCAGACCGGCACGACGGATGCGCTTTCCAAATCCTTCGAGCAGATTTCCGTTGCCACCCAGAACGTCGCCGCAACAATCGATAATTTGCGCCGCCAGGCCGCTGAGGAATCTCAAAAAACCACGCAGCTTCTGGAAGCCCGCCTCACCGCCATTCAGACCAGCGTGAACGAAAAGCTGCACGAGGCGGTGGAGCAGCAGATGACCGCCTCCTTCGCCAGGGTGCTGGAGCAATTCGCCCAGGTGCAATTGGCGATGGGCGAGGTGCAGGCGGCGGCCAAGCAGGTGGGGGATTTGAAGCGGCTGTTCTCCAACGTGAAAACCCGCGGCGGCTGGGGCGAGGCACAATTGGCGGCTCTGCTGGAACAGATTCTGCCCCCCGGCGCCTACCAGCCGAATTTCGCGTTGAAGGATACATCGCGCGAGCGGGTGGATTTTGCGCTGCGGATGCCCTCCCGCGAGGTTGTGTGGCTGCCGATTGACGCGAAATTCCCGACCGAGGATTACGATCGGCTGTTGCTGGCCGCTGACGCGGCGGATGCCGAGGCCGAGCGCGCGGCGCGGGACGGGCTGGCTGTGCGGGTGCGGCTGGAGGCGAAGAAAATCCGCGAGAAATATATCTGCCCGCCGGAAACGGTGGATTTTGCCGTGCTGTATCTGCCCTCTG
>JAKBCH010000074.1 GCA_021808055.1 Pseudomonadota bacterium
CTCCTTGCATGTCGGCCATATGATCCCCATCATGCTGCTGCGCCTGTTCCAGCGCCATGGTCACCGCCCGGTGGCGCTGATGGGCGGTGGCACCACCCGCATCGGCGACCCATCTTTCCGCGAGGAAGCCCGCCAGCTTCTTTCCGACGAACAGATCGCCCAAAACCTCACCGGCATCCGCCGTAACCTGGAAGCCTTCATCAATTTCGGAACCGGCCCGCAGGATGCCATTCTGGTAAACAACGCCGACTGGCTGGATAATCTTTCCTATATCGGCCTGCTGCGTGAGGTGGGCGTGCATTTCTCCATCAACCGGATGCTTTCGTTTGATTCCGTAAAATCCCGGCTGGACCGCGAGCAGGGCCTTACTTTCCTGGAATTCAATTATTCCATTCTGCAAAGCTATGATTTCCGGGAGCTGAACCGCCGTGCAGGGGTGGTGCTGCAAATGGGCGGCTCGGACCAATGGGGCAATATCGTCTCTGGAATCGAGCTTGTACGCCGGACAGACCAAAAAACCGTGTTCGGCCTCACCACGCCGCTCATCACCACCGCGTCGGGCCAAAAAATGGGTAAATCCGCCGCGGGTGCCGTCTGGCTCTCGGCGGAAAAGTTAAGTCCTTACAATTACTGGCAATTCTGGCGCAACACCGAGGATGCCGATGTCGGCCGCTTCCTGCGCCTGTTCACGGACCTGCCTTTAGACGAGATCGCCAGGCTGGAAGCCCTTGGCGGTGCTGAGATCAACCAGGCCAAGATCATCCTGGCCACCGAGGCCACTGCGCTCGCCCATGGCCGTGCCGTCGCCGAGGAAGCGGCGGAAACCGCCCGCAAGCTGTTCAGCGAAGGTGTGGCGGCAGGCGCCATCCCCAGCATCAGCCTCACGGCGGCGGAATTTGGGGACGGGCTGCCCGCTTTTGCCCTGCTGGTGAAAGCCGGTTTGGCGGCTTCCAATGGCGAGGCGCGGCGGCTTATCCGTGGCGGCGGCGCCCGGCTGGATGATGCGGTGATCACCGACGAGGCCCAGCCTATCGCCCCGAAGCCAGAGCAGAAGCTCTCGGCAGGCAAAAAGCAGCATGTGCTGGTGAGGCTGGCGGGTTAACCGGTTTTCCAACGCGCTTTTCCTGCTTGTGCTATTGCGTTGCGAAAAGCCCCTGCGCATTCTGAGCCAGACGCGTTGTCTCAGGAGCCTGCATGTCCATCCACGCCGCCATAACGCACCGCACCTCCTATAAATACGACCGGCCAGTCTCGCTCGGCCCGCAAACCATCCGGCTGCGACCCGCCCCCTATGCGCGCACGCCCATCATTTCTTATTCGTTACAGGTTTCACCCAAACCGCACTTCCTTAACTGGCAGCAGGACCCACAAGGTAATTTTCTCGCCCGCGTGGTCTTTCCGGAGCGCGTCACCAGCTTTGAGGTCACGGTGGACGTCGTGGCTGACATGGCGACGATCAACCCGTTCGACTTCTTTCTGGAGCCAGAGGCCGAAACCTACCCCTTTGCCTATGATGAGGTGTTGGCCGAGGAGCTGGCGCCCTTCCGTGTGCTGAATCCGCCGGGGCGGATGCTTTCCGCGCTGATCAAGGGGATGAAGAAAAAATTCGACGGCAAAGACGCCCGCACGGTGGATATGCTGGTTGAGGTTAACCGCGTCGTGCATAAGTGCATTTCCTACGTGGTGCGCATGGAACCAGGTGTTTACACGCCGGAGGAAACGCTGAGGCTGGGTAAAGGCTCCTGCCGCGATTCCGGCTGGCTGCTGGTGAATTTGCTGCGCCATCTCGGTTTTGCCGCGCGCTTTGTGTCCGGCTACCTCATCCAGCTCACCGCCGACCAGAAACCTGTTGATGGCGGTGCCGCGGGGCCAGAGGCTGACTTTACAGACCTCCACGCCTGGGCCGAGGTTTATCTGCCGGGTGCGGGCTGGGTGGGGCTGGATGCCACCTCCGGCCTGTTCACCGGTGAGGGGCATATCCCGCTCGCCGCCACCCCATCCCCGCAATCCGCCGCCCCCATTTCGGGCGGCTTCACGGCCGAGGACGGTACGGAAACCGAGTTCGACTTTCACATGGAAGTCCGCCGCATTTCCGAAACCCCGCGCGTCACCAAGCCCTACACTGACAAGCAATGGCAGGATATTCTGGCCCGTGGCGCCCGGGTGGACCGCGCCTTGCTTCAGCATGATGTGCGCCTGACCATGGGCGGCGAGCCTACGTTCGTTTCCGCCACCGACCATGAAGGCGAGGAATGGAATATCGACGCGCTGGGCCCCACCAAGCGCGCTTATGCTGGGCGGCTCATCCGTAAGCTCACCCCGCTCTGGGGCAAGGGCGCGGCGCTCACCTACAATATGGGCAAGCACTACCCCGGCGAGCAGCTGCCACGCTGGGCCATCCACGCCCATTGGCGCGCGGATGGCGAACCGGTCTGGAAAGACCCCTCTCTGCTTGCCTCGGACGATGATTCCGACACCGCCACCGCTGATGACACCGCCATTTTCGCCCGCGCCCTGGCCGAACGCTTGCAGGTTGATCCCGGCCTGGTGAACGCCGCGCACGAGGATATTCATTATTACCTCTGGCGCGAGAAACGCCTGCCCGCGAACGTCGTCACCGAGGATGCGAAGCTGCGTGACCCGCTGGAGCGCGCCCGCCTCGCCAAGGTGTTCGGCCAGGGGCTGGCCGCGAATGTCGGCTCCGTGCTGCCCCTGCGCCGTGTCATCATGGATGGCGCGCGCCGCTGGCAGTCCGGCCGCTGGTTCTTCAAGGACGATGTGATGTTCCTGATCCCGGGTGACAGCCCCATCGGCCTGCGCCTGCCATTGAACAGCCTGCCCTGGGCAGACCCCGAAAGCATCGAGCCGGAATACGAGGCCGACCCTTTCGCGCCGAAATCGCTGCTGCCCCGGCGCGATGCGCTACAGGCGGCCCGTTACCGCGCCAGCATGGGTGAGGGGCCAGGGGCGATCGAGAATTTCCGCCCCGTGCCGCAAAGCCTGCCCGTGGTGGGGCGCGAGGAACCGGGTGTGGTCCGCACCGCGCTCTGCGTGGAATCGCGCGACGGCAAAATCCATATCTTCTATCCGCCGCTCTACGATGTTGAGGACTGGCTGGACCTCACCGCCGCCATCGAGGAAACCGCCGCCGAATTCGGCCGCAAGGTGGTGCTGGAAGGGTATCTGCCGCCTGAGGATGAACGGGTTGTGAATTTTTCCGTCACGCCCGATCCCGGCGTGATCGAGTGCAATATTCCAGCCTCCACCAACTGGGCGGAGCTGGTTGAGCGCAGCGGACAGCTTTACGAGGCCGCGCGCGAGGTGGGGCTGGCGGCTGAGAAATTCATGATGGATGGCCGCCATGTTGGCACCGGCGGTGGTAACCATGTGGTGATGGGCGCCAAATCCCCTGGAGATTCGCCCTTCCTGCGCCGGCCGGATTTATTGAAATCCATGCTCGGCTTCTGGCACAACCACCCATCGCTGAGCTTCCTGTTCTCCGGCCTGTTCATCGGCCCGTCCTCCCAGCATCCGCGCATCGACGAAGCGCGGGAGGATTCCATCAACGAGCTGGAAATCGCCTTCCGTCAGGTCGGGCGCCAAAGCCAGACGCCACCCTGGCTGGTGGACAGGCTGTTCCGCAATATTCTTTGCGACATGACCGGCAATGGCCATCGCACGGAATTTT
Organism: Pseudomonadota bacterium; assembly: GCA_021808055.1. The sequence goes on from JAKBCH010000074.1 coordinate 3,689, forward strand.
GCATTGATAAAATGTACTCTCCGGATTCCGCCTCTGGCCGGCGCGGCTTGGTCGAATTCCGTGCCTTTGAGATGCCGCCCCATGCGGAAATGTCAGCAGCCCAGGTGCTGCTGATGCGCTCCGCAATCGCGGCTTTCTGGGAGCGCCCCTATGAGCGCCGCCTGGTCCGCTGGGGCACGCGTTTGCACGATGAATTTTTGCTGCCGCACTATGCCGAAGCTGACTTCAGGGATTCATTGGAAGAACTGGCCGGTTACGGTTTTCCGCTCGATGCGGACTGGTTCGCCCCCCATTTTGAATTTCGCTTTCCCAAACTAGGCGATGTTGCTGTACGGGACATGCAGCTTGAACTGCGCCATGCGCTGGAGCCCTGGCATGTTCTTGGCGAGGAGCAGAGCTCCGCAGGCACGGCGCGTTATGTGGACAGCTCCGCCGAGCGCCTGCAAGTGAAGGTGAATGGCTGGGTGGATGAGCGTTACGTGCTGGCCTGCAATGGTGCGGCCATGCCGCTTCAGCGCACGCAAACCCAGGGTGAGTACGTGGCTGGCGTGCGCTTCAAGGCGTGGCAGCCTTATTCAGCCCTGCACCCCACCATTTTCGCGCAGACACCCTTGGTCTTTGATGTGTACGACACCTGGAGCGGCCGCTCCATCGGCGGCATGACCCATCACGTGGTGCATCCCGGTGGGCGGGCGTATGAGGATTTCCCGGTCAATTCCAACGCTGCCGAGGCTCGCCGCCGCTCCCGTTTCTGGCCCTTTGGCCACACACCGGGGCCAAGCGCCGCGCCATTGCCGGTGGAAGGGCCGGAGTATCCGCGCTGCCTGGATCTGCGCCGCCATGCTTAAGCCCTTTTTGCGCCGCCTGCGCCAATTCATGGGCGCTGAATTAGCGGCGGAGCTACATGCCATCAGGGCGGAAAACGCCGCCCTGCGTGCTGATCTTACGGCATTACGCGCGGAACTCCCGCCTCACGGCGCACCGGAAAACGAACTCGCCAATCAGATGGAAGCCGCCTTGCTCACCATCGCCCTCAACCGGCGTGCATAACCAGGCTTAGCGCCAATGCCCGCGGTGCCAAACGCCCCAGGGCCCAAAATGCCCCGGTACCCAATAGGCTTGCGCATAAGGCGGTGGCGGTCTGTTGGGGTATACCACGCAACCTGTGAGCGGAAGCAGGGCCAGAGCCAAAATCGGTAATTTCTTCAAGCTTTGCATATATGACTCCTTGTCATTCATATCGTGTTTATCACAAAGTTTTATATTTTTATGTTTGTTAAGTAACGGCATGTTTCAAAAGTGCCGACAGTAATTGTTGCGCGTAAGCAGCCATAGTGTGGCGGGCACAATAATCTGTTCGTATTTTTTCAGTCTCTCTTGGCTGCAGCAAGGCATTTTCTAATGCCCCGGCAATCTCTTCAGGTGCCGGATCATCCGCAACGCGCTTTATATAGTCCGGCGCATCGATATTTTCCGCCAGATCGCGGCTTGCCACTGTTGGCAGCCCCACGCCGATACAATCCTGCAGCGCTGCTGAAATTCCGCCGGGCTGCCCCATGCGCAATTGCAGCCCGGCATCGGCGGCGGCCAGCCAGGCCCTATAATCCGCCCCGCTCAAAAACCCGGTACCCAGCGTTACGCCCAATGCGTCTGCTTGTGCCGCCAGTGGCGCCAGGTCCATCCCATTTTCGCCAGCAAAAACCAGCCTTGCCGTGGGCTGCCTGGCCCGCAACAGCGCAAAAGCCAGCAGAGCCCTGGCAATGCCCTTATCCGGCACCAGAAACCCGAATGAAACGATCAGTTTTTCGTCAGGCCCAATGCCAAATTTTGCCCGTGCCGTTACGCGCTCAAATGGCGTAACCGCAGCATGTTGCCGCATCATCGGGAAGGGCAGATACAGTGCATCTGCCCCAAACCGCTCCTTGCACAGCGCCACCGGCTGCGGCGCATGAAAAATCAACGGCCTTGCTGCCCGCGCCAAGGGCCCCAGAAAACTTGCCTCGCGTTTTGATTCATCTCTGGCCCAGCGGTCCACTTCCTCTTCCGAGACATTTCGTCCCAGTTCGCCTGAGGCCACCTCAGCTGCCTCTGCCAGCCCTTTGCGCGTTGCCAAACCCAGCAGCCGCGCATCATGGCATAATGCCGCCGCGCCATAGCGCAGGCAGAGATCATAAATCTTGCCATGCAGTGGAGAGTTTCCAATTACGCAGAGCACAGCATCATATTTTCCATCCTGCACGGCAAGGCGTGGATACGGCGCCACAGCGAACACATCCACCTCCGCCAGTTTGCGCAATTCCACCAGCAGGGCGGCGGAATGCTCCGCCACGCCGCTATGCGCCGGGGGCAGGGGCGTTAACACCGCCAGTTTTGGCTGTTTCGCTATCGCGTGCTTCGGGCGTAAGGCTAAAAAAACTTTGTCCGCGACAGCATATTCTGAGAACGGCGTAGCCAAGCCAGCTTGCGCCGCTACAACCTCCTCCCGCCGCGCCAGAGTATCTTCCAGCAACCGCACCAGTTTTGCATAATCGTCCACGCCGAATAAAAATGGCTCCGGCAGCAAGGTGCGGTGCGGCGGAATATCCAATGCCAGAGACGGCACGCCTGCTTTGCAGGCTTCCACCACCGGCATCGAGAATCCCTCGGCCCGTGAGGGCGTTACCACAGCCAGCGCACCGGCATAAAGTGCGGCCATTTGCGCATCGCTCACCCGGCCGGGCAATTCCACCCGCGTTATCATCCGCATCCGCGCCGCCGTCTCAGGTCCATAAGCACCCGTGATCAGCAGCGGAACATTTCGTAATACGGCGCTCGCCGCATGGGCGCGCAGCAGCACTTCTGGGTTCTTGCGGGCATCATCTCCGCCGACCATCAAAATATGGCGCGGGCTGGCCGGCGGCAGATTATCCAGAAACGGCGGCAAACCCACCCCTATCACCACGCTGTCTATCTGCCCGAACAATGCCCTCAGCCGCGCATCCGTCGGCTCAGAAATCGGGAAGAACAAATCATAGCGTTTCAGCCATGCCAGGGATGTCAGATATTCCAGCCGCGCCGTTGGGTCCCGCAAATACCGTCCCGGTTCGTCAAACGGGATAAAATCATAAACGCATACGGCCTTCAGCACGCGCTCATCCGTCAGCAGCCTGGCGCAAAAGCTTTGGTCCGGCAAGAACGGGAAGGGGTTCAGAAACACCCTGGCCCCCGGCACATACCCATGAGGGGAAAGCCGCGCCGCCAGCCTTGCCTCGGCTTCCGGCAAGAGTGGCAGTGCCGGGTCATACATACCTACCCACCCTGCCGGTGCATGGCGGATCAAGCTGCGCGCATGGTTGCCAATGCCGCGTTCGTAATACTGCCTGTCTTGCAGGCAGCGCAGATCAATCACGAGTGTCATGGCGGCGTGGTCATTGGCGGCGTGGCGTCTCCGGTTTACAGCCTTTCTAATGTGTATTTTGAGTCTGTTCCAATGCGCCGCCTGACCGAACTTCGCCTGCCCATCGACCATGATGAGGCCCAGCTGAAAGCCGCCATCGCCGCTGGCTTTGGCGTGCCTGAGAGAGCCATTCTCTCCTGGCATGTGCGCCGCCGTGCCTGGGATGCGCGGAAAAAATCTCAGATCATGCTCGTTTATACCATCGACGCCGAATTGGCCGTGGATGTTTCCACCGGCGAACCTGCACCGGAGATGAGCTATAGCCCCCCCGCCATTGCCAGCGCCCGCCCGGCAAAACGCCCCGTTATTATCGGCACCGGCCCTTGCGGCATTCTGGCGGCGCTTATCCTGGCTGAAGCTGGCTTCTGCCCTCTCATTCTGGAGCGCGGCAAGCTGGTGCGCGAACGCACCAAAGACACCTGGGGCCTGTGGCGGCGCGGCGAGCTGAACCCCACCTCCAACGTGCAGTTCGGGGAGGGAGGGGCAGGGACATTCTCCGACGGCAAGCTCTATTCCCAGATCAAGGACCCCCGCCATCTCGGCCGCAAGGTGATGGAGGAGTTCGTCG
>JAKBCH010000075.1 GCA_021808055.1 Pseudomonadota bacterium
CGACCGGCTTGCCAAAGCACAGCGATTCCGTGACCGGTAGGCCCCAGCCTTCATAAAGCGACGGGTACAGTGTGAAGAGGCAATGCTGGTAAAGGGCGGCGAGCTGGGTTTCCGTAGGTTGGTCCACGAACAGGATTTTGCCGCCGAGATATTCGGCGTTTTCGAGTTGCTGCATCAAATCCGCGGTGAGCCAGCCGGCCTTGCCCGCGAAAACCAGCGTGGGCACGTTGCCGGCCGAGGGGCTGTTCAGCAGATGCCGCCAGACGCGCACCATGCCGGCGTGGTTCTTCCGGGCTTCGATGGTGCTGACCAACAGGACGTAAGGCTGGGCCAGCGGGCGGGGCAGGGGGGTGGCGAGGATCTGCCCCGTGCCGCCGGGCGGCAGTTTGCTGCGCGGCGGCACGGGGCGGTTGCGGCGCTCCAGGCAGAATTTCAGATCGTTCGATGTATTGTCGGAAATGGCGAAGATACGGTCCGCCTGGGGCACGGTTTCGTTGAGCCAGGCAGAGAAATCCTGAACCATGGAATGGGTGCACCATTCAGGAAAGAGGTCTGGGATCATATCGTGCGCACAGAGGCCAAAATACGCGCCGGCGTGGCGGAGGTGGCTTAAAAAGGCGGGGGAATATGGTTGTTCCCAGGAGACGCCAAGGTTGATCAGCCAGTCTCCGGGTTGAAGGGCGATGGGCTTGGCCTCTGCTTCAACAGCCGAATCGAAGGCGGGCAAGGGGGAGTGGGGGGAGGTATGGAAATTGGCAATGCCGACTTTGGCCAGGGCTTTTATCGCCCGGCCACCGCCGATGCCGGCGCGGTACAGCTCACCCAGGGGCAGGCGGTAGTGGAGGGGGAGCCGGCGCGCCATGGTGAACAGGCGTGAGGGCCGGACATCCGGCTTTGGGGCTGGCGCGGAGAGTGGGGCGGGGGCAGAGTCCGGCTGATCTGTCATGGCGCGGACGCGCGCTTCCAGAGCCGCAAAGTTAACCGGGATGAGGTGGGTGCCAAGACCGTTGCGGCGGCAGAAGCCGACCTCATGCCCTTCGGCGGACAGGCGCGCCGCGGCAGAGCATACTTCGAAGCTGAAACGCTGGATGCCGGTTGGGCGTTTGGCAACTTGAAAAAAACGGATCAGATCGTCAACGTCCAGCCAGACAGTCATTCAGGGCACCTCAAAATTACGTCCTGGCAGCTTAGACCTTGGGCCAACAAGACACCACCGCCTCTGGTGAATGTGGGCATTGCGCCGGGAGATTCCGCTGAGTAACTTGCCGTGCATGGCAAAATTTATAAGCGGCGGACTGGTTTTGGCGTTCTGTTTGGCGGGGGCGGCCTGGGCGGATGTGCTGCCCGCCCGCGCGCCGGGGCTGTGGCAAAGCATCACCAGTGTGACCGGCCCGGATGGTCAGCCAATGGCCCAGGCGCAGAACGTGGTGACGCTGACCTGTGTGGACCCGGCGACGGACGAGAAATTTCTGCTGAGCGGCCAGAGCAGCTGCAGCAAGCTGACGGTTTCCGGCGCCGGGGCGACTTATAAGATCGACGGAACCTGCGCGCAGCCGGCGGGGACGGTGGAGATTCTGGAAACACTGAATTATGCCGGTGATAAATCCCTGCATCTGCAAGCGGATTTTTCGACCTCCTCGGGTGAGATGTCGATGACCTCGGACCTGCAATGGATAGGTCCATGCCCCGCGGGGGTGGAGCCGGGGGATGAAGGCCAGATGGTGAATGGCAGCTTCGTGAAGGCTGGTAATATCAACGAACATAATCCTTGATGGGGCTTCGGGCGCGGGCCGTGCTGGCGGGGCCGGATTTCAGGCGGCTGGGGCTGATGGCGGTGCTGGGGTTTTCCTCCGGCCTGCCCTGGGCGCTTTCCGGCCCCACTTTGCGGCTGTGGATGGCGAGCGAGCATGTGCCGCTGGGGTTGATCGGGCTGACGGCAAATATCGGGCTGGCTTATCTGTTGAAATTCGTCTGGGCGCCGTTTTTTGATGAAGCGAAGCCGCTGTTTTTCGGGCGCAGGCGCGGCTGGCTGATTCCGGTGCAATTGGCGCTGGCGCTGAGCATCGCCGCACTGGCGCTAAGCGACCCGGCGCGGAATGTGTGGCTGAGCCTGGGGCTTGGGGCGCTGGTGGCCTTCTGCTCGGCCAGCCAGGACATTATTATAGATGCCTGGCGAATTGAGAGCTTCGCGCCGCGCTTGCAGGGCACGGCGCTGGCGGCCGAGGTGTGGGGGTACCGCGTGGCGATGATGGTCTCGTTCTCCGGTGCTACGGTGCTTTCCAGCTATCTGGGCTGGCACGGTGCGGTGGGGCTGGTGGCGGCGCTGGCGCTGATCGGCCCGCTGGCGGCATTGTTCGCGCCGGAGCCGGAGGTGACGCGCGAGGCGGAAGCGGTGAGCCTGAGCGCGCGCTTCACGCAGGCCGTGGTGGAGCCGTTCACGGAGTTTCTGGCCCGGCGCGGCGCTTTGGTGATTCTGGCCTTCGTGCTGCTCTACCGGCTGGGCGGCGCGCTGGGGGACCCGATGATCTCGCCGTTTTATCTGTCGCTGGGGTTTAACCGGACGGCGATTGCCATTGCCAATGGGCCGGTGGTGCTGGTGTGCGGGCTGGCGGGCACGGCGGCGGGAGCGATTCTGGTGGCGCGGATCGGCGTGGGGCGGGCGCTGCTCGCGACCTCGATTTTGCAGGGGCTGGCTTTGTGTCTTTATCCGCTGCTTGGGCTGTACCCGCATACGCCGCATATTCTGGCCGGGATGGCCGCGACGGAGGCGTTTGTGGGGACGTTCTCGGATACGGCGTTTCTCTCGTACTTATCCAGCCTGTGCGCGCCGGAGCATACCGCCACGCAATATGCGCTGTTTTCCTCGCTGGCGCCGATGGCGCTGCATACGGTGGCGGGGGCCAGCGGCTTTGTGGTGGAGCATACGGGGTATATCGCCTTCTTCGAGATTTGCGCGGCGGCGGCCCTGCCGGGAATTTTGCTGCTGCTGGCGATTTTGCGGTTTTACCCGCCGAAGGAGAGGTCACCCATTCCAACCGGTTGATGTCTCGCGTTAAGACATATTGGGCATTACGATCTGAACTCATTGAAAAAATTGTCGTCTATTGCGTAAGTTTGAACGGGTTTTAAGCCAAGTTCTAAGCGTTCCAGAAGGTCTATTAGCCTTTCGCCGTCGATCAATTCTATCGGCGGAACTCCATCCCGTGATGCTTCGCGCAGAGCCTCCGCTGTGAAAGTGCCGGTGGTGATTATAATGCCCTTGTCGGCACGCCCGGCCATGGCTCCGCGGAAATTGCGTATATCTGGGGATGAGACAGAATTTGCGTAGCGTTTGCACTGAAACAGAACTTTAAACGAAACGAGAGGGTTCACCTGCAAGGTGCCGTGACCGTCTATGCCGCCATCGTTGCTTTTGCCGGTAACGACAACCTGAGAGAAGCCAGCTTCGCGCAACAGGCGCTGAGAAAGGCGTTCAAAGCCAGCGGGAGGAAGGTTTAGCAAAATTTTCAGCAAATTTGGCTTATAGCTGTCTGTCGCGTCTGACGTGGGGTTTTCGGGAGGTTGAGGGTCGGATTCTTCCCTTTTGTCAGATGTGCTGTTGTGTCCTTGGAACATGCGGCTTAGTTTTTGAAAAAGAGCCAAGGCTTGTGAGTGGGTAAGGTTTGTCGTGAGTCCTCGTTCCGAGAGCGTCCACACGCCGCGTTTCGATGACTCAAGCAGGCCTTCTTTGGTAAGATAGAAGCGCGCCCAATGCACTTGGTTTACGAATCGCGATTGGCCAGATGGTAAGAAGTCGTTCTGCACTTCGTCAGAGATGTGAAGGTCGTCTACGATATGTTGGATCACTTCCTGGGGAGAGCCAGAGCCGCCAAGGGCCTGTAAAGCCTTTAATAATGGCCCGAAATAGTGAACGAACTGGGGGCCTGCTTTATCTTTTTTGGTCATGACACAACCTTTATTTCATCCCCCGGGCGGATTTCGCCGCCCTTGGTGACCTCGGCGAAGACCCCGAGATCGATATGGCCGAAATGGGTGCGCAATTCTTTTGGCGGGTTGGCGTCGCGCGCGGCGGTGTCCGGGTTGACCATGGTGGCGGCGCAGCGGTCGATGCGCTCCTGCACCACCATTTCCACCTCACCGATGGCGAGTTTGCGGCCGAGCCAGGAGAATTCCTCCCAGGGTTCGGAACCTTCGATGTAGATGTTGGCGCGGAAGCGAAGTTTGTGCCGCGCGGCGCCCACGGCTTGTTCCAGCGCGGCCAGGGAGGCAAGGCCGATAAGGCTGACGACCTGGGTTTTATGGTCGCAAAAGCTGTGGCCGGGAAAGAAATGGAATTTGGGGGCTTCGCCTTGCGCGCCGAAGCGGGCTTCGGGGCCCAGGAAGGCGGTGAAATATTGGGTCAGCGCGGCTTGGCCCTCCGGCGTGAAAGGGGAAGCGGTAAAACTGGTATCCGGCCCGGAGACGTGGAGAAGTTGGGAGATTTCGTCGAATTTGGTTTTCAGAGCCGCCGCGGCGGGGTTTTTCGCCAGGCACATGAAGTTCATTTTGGGAATCCAGGCTGGGTTGGTGTCGTCCAGCGCGGCGTCGCCTTGTTTGAGGGCGAAGGCACGGTCCCACGGGATGCATTTGCCTGGGGTGAGTCGGGCCTGGGTGAGTGGCTCGGGCGTTAGCCCCTTCACCGGGTAGCGAAGCAGGGATTCGATGCGCATGGAATGACCTTCATTATCCACTTGAGCCAAATCATGGCCTTGCCCATATTGGCTTGGCAAGGTTGCGCTGCCTGTTGAGGGGCGTGGCCTGAACGTTGCCTGGGATGCAGGGACGATGAAGGGAGCATGACATGGATTTTGAGAAGTTCACCGAGCGGGCCCGCGGCTTTATTCAGGCGGCGCAGACCATTGCGATGCGTGAATATAATCAGCAGATCACACCGGAGCATCTGCTGAAAGCGTTTCTCGACGATGAAGAAGGGGCGGCGAGCGGCTTGATTCGCATGGCCGGGGGTGACCCGCTGGCGGCCAAGCAGGCGGTGGATGCCGCTGTGGCGAAGCTGCCGAAGGTCTCCGGCTCTGGCGCCGGGCAGCCGGGGATCACGCCGGATTTGGTGCGGGTGCTGGATGCCGCACAGCAAGCGGCGGCCAAGGCCGGAGACGGTTTTGTGGCGCAGGACCGGATGCTGGTGGCGCTGGCGGCGGGCGAGAATGCCGCCGGGCGGGCGTTGAAAGCGGCGGGTGTTTCCGCCCAGGCGCTGGAGAAGGCGGTGACTGACGTTCGCAAGGGGCGCAAGGTGGATAGTGCCACGGCCGAACAGCAATTCGACGCGCTGAAGAAATATGCGCGCGATGTGACGCAAACTGCCCGAGACCAGAAGCTGGACCCGGTGATTGGGCGCGATGAGGAGATACGGCGCACCATCCAGGTGCTGGCGCGGCGCACGAAGAACAACCCGGTACTGATCGGCGAGCCGGGCGTGGGTAAGACCGCGATTGTGGAAGGGCTCGCGCTGCGCATTGTGAATGGCGACGTGCCGGAATCCTTGCGCAACAAACGCGTGTTGGCGCTGGATATGGGTGCCTTGGTGGCCGGTGCGAAATTTCGCGGTGAGTTTGAAGAACGATTGAAGGCGGTGCTGAAGGAGATTGAAGCCGCCGAGGGCGAAGTGATTTTGTTCATCGACGAGATGCACACACTGGTGGGGGCGGGCAAGGCGGATGGGGCGATGGATGCCTCCAATTTACTGAAGCCGGAGCTGGCCCGGGGCGCGCTGCATTGTGTGGGGGCCACGACGCTGGATGAATACCGCAAGTACGTGGAGAAGGATGCGGCACTGGCGCGGCGCTTCCAGCCTGTGTTCGTGGATGAGCCGAGCGTTGAGGACACCATCTCCATCCTGCGCGGGATTAAGGAGAAATACGAGCTTCATCATGGCGTGCGGATAACCGACAGCGCCTTGGTGGCGGCGGCCACACTTTCCAACCGCTACATTACCGACCGGTTTTTGCCGGACAAGGCGATCGATTTGATGGACGAGGCGTCGTCTCGCCTCAGAATGCAGGTGGATAGCAAGCCGGAAGCACTGGATGAGCTGGACCGGCGGTTGATTCAACTGAAGATCGAGCGCGAGGCGTTGCGCAAGGAGACCGATGCGGCCAGCCGGGAACGATTGGAAAAGCTGGAGTACGAGTTGGCCGAGCTGGAAGAGAAATCCGGCGAGATGAGCGCCAAATGGCAGGCCGAGAAGGCGCAGCTGAGCGACGTGCAGAGGGTAAAGGAGCAGCTTGACCAGGCCCGCAACGAGGTTGAGCTGGCCCAGCGCAAGGGCGATTTGGCCAAGGCCTCAGAGCTGCTTTATGGCCGCATTCCCGAACTTGAGAAGCAGCTCGGCGCCCAGCAGGACGGCAACATGGTGAACGAGGCGGTGACGGAGGAGGCGATTGCAGCCATAGTCTCGCGTTGGACCGGCGTGCCGGTGGAGAAGATGCTGGAGGGCGAGCGCGCCAAGCTGCTGCATATGGAGGATAATCTGCGGCAGCGCGTGGTGGGGCAGGAGGCAGCCCTTGTGGCGGTTTCCAACGCCGTGCGGCGCGCGCGCGCCGGGTTGCAGGACCCGAACCGGCCCATTGGCAGCTTTCTGTTTCTGGGGCCGACAGGTGTTGGCAAGACCGAGCTGACCAAGGCGCTGGCCGAGTTTCTGTTCGACGATGAGCGGGCGATGGTGCGGATCGACATGAGCGAGTTCATGGAGAAGCATGCGGTCTCGCGTTTGATCGGCGCACCGCCCGGCTATGTGGGCTATGACGAGGGCGGCGTGCTGACCGAGGCGGTGCGGCGCCGGCCTTACCAAGTGGTGCTGTTCGACGAGGTGGAGAAGGCGCATGAGGATGTGTTCAATGTGCTGCTCCAGGTGCTGGATGATGGACGCCTGACGGATGGGCAGGGGCGTACGGTGGATTTCAAGAACACCATCATTGTGCTGACCTCCAATCTGGGTTCCGACATTCTGGCGAGCCAGGCAGAGGGCGAGGATGTACGCATGGCCGAAGCCGGCGTGATGGCGCGCGTGCGCGAGCATTTCCGCCCCGAATTCCTGAACCGGCTGGATGAGATTGTGCTGTTCCGCCGACTGCAGCGGGCGGATATGGGCACCATCGTCACCATTCAGCTGCGCGGGCTGGAAAAGCTGCTGACCGACCGGAATATTAGGCTGGAGCTGGACCAGTCCGCCCGCAATTGGCTGGCGGAGGCGGGGTACGACCCGGTTTACGGCGCGCGGCCGCTGAAGCGGGTGATCCAGCGCAATCTGCAGAACCCGCTGGCCGGGCTGATTCTGGAAGGAGCCGTAAAGGACGGAGACAGCGTGAAGGTTTCAGGCTCAGAAGCCGGGTTGGTGATCGGCGGTCACCTGACCGAGGCGGCGTAAGGCGTAGGCTCCCCGGGTGATGAACCTGGGGAGTTTTTTATGACCGATAGTGCGTTGCTAGTGATTGATGCGCAGAATGTTTATGCGCTGCCGGACTCACCGCTTTGCGTACCGGAATTTGCGGAGTCACTAGGGCGGATCAATGCGCTGATCGAGGGATTCGAGGCCGCGGGCAAGCCGGTGATTTATGTACGCCATGTGCACCGGGCTGATGGGCGGGATGCCGGGCGGATGTTCGATTTC
>JAKBCH010000076.1 GCA_021808055.1 Pseudomonadota bacterium
CTGAAGCTGATCGACCTGACCATGGGCCTGCGGGTGGCCAAGGAAGACGAGATCGAGGGGCTGGACATTACCCAGCACGGCGAGGTTGTCTCTCACGGCTAAACCTCTCTTTTATAGAGATATAACATCGACCCTCCCGGTATGTGCCGGGAGGGTTTTTGTTGGCCCGCGCCGCGTAAGGCGCAACGTTGTAACGCGAGTGCAATCCTGCCCCTTGGCGCCACCGGGTTGATGGCGGCCACGTGTAGTATTATGCACGCGCGCATTACCAAGCGTGCGATCGGTCTGGGGTGAGCTGAGGCAGCTTAGCCCGGATTGTGAATCGCCCGCTCAACCTGTGAGAAGGGGGCGCGGCTCAAGCCTGGCTGTTTGGCTGAGGCAGATTGGGCGGTGTCCGTCGAGGATTGGCGGCAGATGGCGAGCATTGCGGACACGGATAACAAGGCGGCGCTGAAGCGGCAGGCAGAAATTTTGGCGCAGCAGCCCGGCGAGGACAGGATGATGGCGAACGCCATCCGCGCCCTGGCGATAGACGCCGTGGAGGCCGCTAAATCTGGTCATCCCGGCATGCCGATGGGTATGGCCGACGCCGCCACAGTGTTGTACTGCAAGTTCCTGAAATTCGATGCCGCCGCACCTGACTGGTTCGACCGCGACCGTTTCGTGCTCTCTGCCGGGCATGGCTCCATGCTGCTTTATGCGCTGCTGCACCTCACCGGCCATGAAGGCATGGGCATCGAGCAGATCAAATCTTTCCGCCAGCTCCATTCCCCCGCCGCCGGGCACCCGGAATACCACGAGCATCCGGCGATTGAGATGACCACCGGCCCGTTGGGACAAGGCTTTGCCACCTCTGTCGGCATGGCGCTGGCCGAGCGTATGTTGGCCGCGAAATTCGGCAAATCGCTGGTGGATCATCGCACCTGGGTGATTGCGGGCGATGGTTGTCTGATGGAAGGCGTATCGCACGAGGCCGCCGCTTTGGCGGGGCATTTGAAGCTGAACAAGCTTACCGTGCTGTGGGATGATAATTCCATCTCGATTGACGGTTCCACCAGCATGTCCACCTCCGAGGACACGTTGAAGCGTTTCGCCGCCTATGGCTGGGCCACACGGCGGATCGATGGGCATGATTTCGAACAGCTCGCCGCCGCCCTGGCCTTCGCCCAGAAATCCTCCAAGCCCACCATCATTGCCTGCAAAACCATCATCGGGCTGGGGGCACCCACCAAGGCGGGCACCGCTGGCGTGCATGGTGCCGCCCTTGGTGGGGTGGAGGCTGAGGGTGCCAAAAAGGCGCTGGGCTGGAACCATCTGCCTTTTGTGGTGCCGGAGGAAGTTTACACCCCCTGGCGCGAGGCAGGATCGCGCGGCGGCACAGCCCGCCGGGCTTGGCTGAAACGCTTGGCCAAGCACCCAATGCGCGCCGAATTCGAGCGCGTAATGCAGGGCAAACTGCCGGAAGGCTGGGCCGAGGCGATGAGCGCCTACAAGGCCAGCCTTGCCGAAACCAAGCCAAAGATTGCCACCCGCCAGGCCAGCCAGAAGGCGCTGGAGGTGCTGGTGCCCGCGATGCCGGAGCTGGTTGGCGGCTCGGCGGACCTCACCGGCTCTAATCTTACGCTCATTAAAGGCATGGGCGATGTAACCCCCGATAATTACGGCGGCCGCTATATTTATTACGGTATCCGCGAATTTGGCATGGCGGCGGCGATGAACGGCATCGCCCTGCATGGTGGGCTGATCCCGTATGGCGGCACGTTCTTTGTGTTCTCCGACTATATGCGCCCGGCCATCCGGCTCGCCGCGTTGATGGGCACCCGCGCCATCCACGTGCTGACGCATGATTCCATCGGTTTGGGTGAGGATGGACCGACGCATCAACCCATCGAGCATCTGGCCAGCCTCCGCGCCATGCCGAATGTGCTGGTGCTGCGCCCGGCGGATGCGATTGAAACCGCGGAGGCGTGGGAGATCGCCATTAAAAACGCCAAGGGGCCGAGCCTGCTGGTGCTTTCCCGCCAGGCTGTGCCCGCGCTGCGCGATGCTGCGAATGGCAACAAAACCGCGCGCGGAGCCTATGTGCTGGCCGAGGCAAACGGGCCGCGCGCCGCCACCATCATCGCCACCGGCACCGAAGTGTCTCTGGCCATGGGGGCGAAGAAAAAGCTGGCGGAGCGGGGGATCGAGGTGGCGGTGGTTTCCGCCCCGTGTTTCGAGCTGTTCGCCCAACAATCGCCAGAGTATCAGCGGGAGGTTCTGGGGAGCGCGCCACGCATCGGCGTGGAAGCCGCCTGTGGCTTCGGCTGGGAACGCTGGCTGGGGGCTGATGGCATTTTCATCGGCATGAACGGATTCGGCGCCAGCGCGCCCGCCGAAATTCTGTACGAGCATTTCGGCATTACGGAAGCGGCGATCATGGCTGCGGTTAAGAAGGAAGGAAACTGAAAATGGCAGTGAAAATCGCGATTAACGGCTTTGGCCGCATTGGCCGCCTGGTTCTGCGCGCGCTTATCGAGAGTGGCCGCACGGATGTGGAGCCGGTACTGATCAACGATCTCGGCAGTGTCGAGGATAACGCGCATTTGCTCCGCTATGATTCGGTTCATGGCCGCTTCCCCGGCATTGTTGAGGTGAAGGGCGACAGCCTTGTCATCACCTGCGGTGGCCGCACCTACGCACCGATCAAAGTGGTGGCCGAGCGCGACCCGGCCAAATTGCCGCTTTCCGGCATCGATGTTGCCATGGAATGCACCGGCTTGTTCACCAAGCGCGAATCCGCCGCCGCCCTGCTAACGGCGGGTGCCCGCAAGGTGATCGTCTCCGCCCCGGCGGATGGCGTGGACGCGACCATTGTTTATGGCGTGAACCACAAAACGCTGACCAAGGAGATGGAGGTGATTTCCAACGCCTCCTGCACCACCAACTGCCTGGTGCCGATGGCAAAAGTGCTGCACGACGCATTCGGCATTGAGCGTGGTTACATGGTGACCATCCATTCCTATACCGGCGACCAGAAGACCGTGGATACGCTACACAAGGACCGCCACCGCGCCCGCGCCGCCGCCCTTTCGATGATCCCGACTAGCACAGGTGCGGCCAAGGCCGTTGGCCTGGTGCTGCCGGAACTGGCCGGCAAGCTGGACGGCACCTCCATCCGCGTGCCGACGCCGGATGTCTCGCTGGTATCCTTCGACGTGGTGCTGAAGAAGCAGGCAACCAAGGACGAGGTGAATGCCGCGATGAAGGCCGCCGCCGAAGGCCCGCTGAAGGGCGTATTGGATTACTCCACCGAAGCCCTGGTGAGCACGGATTTCATTCATCAGCCTGCCTCCTGCACTTTTGACGCGCCGCAGACCGCGGTGGTGGACAAGGCGCTGGTGCGGGTGATGGGCTGGTACGACAATGAATGGGGCTTCTCCAGCCGCATGTCCGACACCGCTGCCTATTTTGGTGCGCTATGAGCAGGACACTCGACGATGTGAATGTGGCGGGGCAGCGCGTGCTGTTGCGTGCCGATTTGAACGTGCCCGTGCGGGACGGAAAGGTGACAGACGCGACCCGGCTTGAGCGCCTGCTGCCGACGATCAAGGAGCTTGCTGACAAAGGCGCCAAGGTGATCGTGCTCAGCCATTTCGACCGGCCCGAGGGCAAGGTGGTGCCCGAGCTTTCGCTGAAGCCCATCGCGGAATCGCTTGGCCGCATTCTTGGTAAGCCTGTGACCTTCGCGGCGGACTGCATCGGGCCGGAGGCGGAAAACGCTGTCGCCAGCTTGAATAATGGCGATGTGCTGGTGCTGGAAAATACCCGTTTCCACGCGGGCGAAGAGAAGAACGATCCGGTTTTCGCTGCGGCTTTGGCCAAGCTTGGCGATATTTATGTGAACGACGCGTTTTCTGCAGCACACCGCGCCCATGCCTCCACCGAAGGCATTGCAAGGCATATGCCTTCCTTCGCCGGGCGGCTGATGCAGGCAGAGCTGCACGCGCTGGAAAAGGCTTTGGGTAACCCGCAGCGCCCAGTTGCGGCCATCGTCGCGGGCTCCAAGGTTTCCACCAAGCTGGAGTTGCTGGATAACCTGGTCACCAAGGTGGATATTCTGGTGATCGGCGGTGCCATGGCTAATACCTTCCTGGCGGCACAAGGGCATAATGTTGGCAAATCCTTGCAGGAGAAGGATCTGCATGGCACCGCGCTGGAGATTATGAAAACCGCCGCCGCCAAGGGCTGTGAGATTTTCCTGCCGCTGGATGTGGTGGTGGCCGAGAAATTCGAGGCGAATGCGCCGACCCATGTGGTGAAAATTGACGCCATCCCGGCTGACGCCATGGCGCTGGATGTGGGCCCCGCGACGGTAGATGCGTTCATCCACCGCCTGCCGGAGATCAAGACCATCATCTGGAACGGCCCGCTCGGCGCGTTCGAGACCAAGCCGTTCGATGCGTCAACCAACACGCTCGCCAGCGCCATCGCGAAGGCAACGCAGGAGGGCAAGGTGATTTCAGTCGGCGGCGGTGGGGATACTGTTTCGGCGCTGAAACTGGCCGGGGTGCATCACGAGCTTACTTATCTTTCTTCCGCCGGGGGCGCGTTCCTGGAATGGATGGAAGGCAAAATGCTTCCCGGCGTGGAAGTGTTGAGCAAGGGTTTCTCGAATCTAGGTTAATCAACGAAGGCTCAAAAAAACCGCTTTCCTCCGGGAAGGCGGTTTTTATTTGCGCGCGCATATTTGCCCAGCGTTTGGCGTGGATGGACGGCGGCTCAGGGGCCGGTTAGGTCTCTCAAGTTACATTTTTTACCCCCATTCCTTGCGGCGGCGTGCATGAGCCTGTCAGTTGATTCCGGCCGGTTTCTGGCGCCCCGGGCGCAGGCGTTCCTGCTCTTGCTGGCAGCGGTGACGTTATGGGGAATGGCGCCTGTCGGTAACCGTTATTTCATCGGCAATACCCATCTGGCGATGCCGGGTGCTACCTATATGGCGATACGCTACACCATCGCTTCCATATGTTTTCTGCCGGGTGTGGTGGCGGCGGGGCGAAGCTGGTCCCGGCGGGACTGGCTGCGCGGGGCTGTTTGCGGGCTGGCGGGCGTTTCGGGTTATAATCTACTTGGGGGTGTTGCGGCACGGACAGTTTCCGCCGGGATGACCGGGTTGCTAAATTCTTCCGAAACATTGATGATTCTGCTGCTGTCATGTTTCATCATGCGTCGGACGCCAGGGGCAAAAGACGTTCTCGCCGCGTTGCTGGGCCTGGGTGGCATTGTGCTGCTGGCCAGTTCCGCGGGTCCGGCGGAGGGCGATGTGCGCGGCATATTGCTATTGCTCCTCGGAGCCTTCGGTTGGGCGATCTATTGTGTGCTCATTCCGCCGCTCATTAAAAAACACGGGGCGTTGCAAAGCTCGGCGGTTACGATGTTTCTGGGAACGTTGCCGTTGCTTGCGGCGGGTGCGTCGGGGGTGGGTCCGATGATGGCGGCAATGTCGTATCAGGAATGGGGGCTCATGCTGTGGATGGGTGTTTGCATTTCAGTGGTGGCGCTGGTTGCCTGGAACAGGGGTGTTGCCATGCTGGGGGCGCAGGATGCGAGCTGGTTTTTATATCTGCTGCCGGTGTTCAGCGCGTTGGGTGGGTTTTTGTTGCTGGGTGAACCGTTGACCATCGGCGAATTTGCCGGGGGTGCGATGATCCTGAGTTCTGTCTATATTGCGCAATGGCACCGATAAGCGAAGGCGTATTCATTCGCCTCCAGGCGCGGAGGAGGAAAGGCTATTCAGCCTCTTCCTCGTCTTCCTCTTCCAGTTGCGCAGGAAGTTTATAGCTGTCGTTCAGCCAGTTTCCGAGGTCGATATCGGCGCAGCGGCGCGAGCAGAAAGGTTCATGTTCTGGCGCGGTTGGTTTGCCGCAGATGGGGCATTTCATCCGTTCATAATCTCATGCAAGGGCGGTCGAACGCGCCGCCGGTTGATCTCCGCAAAGCCCAGATGCGAAAGCCCCAGGAGTGTTGGGCCGAGCGGGTCGTGCTTTAACGCCTCACGCAAGGGCGGCAGAAGTTTTTGCCGCTGGGCGGCTTTTAGTCCCGCGAAATCAATGAGAATGCCGCCGGAGAGATTGCGCAGCACAATCTGTCGACAGATTTCCGGAATAATGACCATGTTCAGCGCAAGCGGCGGCATATGGCTGGCGGTGGCGGCGTCAATGTCCAGCAGCGTGGCAGCCGGGGCAGGGGTGATGTGCAACCGGGCGCCATGGAGAAGTGAGGCGGTTGGTTCAGCGAGGCCCGCAATCTCATCCTCCAGCACAGAGTCGAACGCTTGGGCATCGTGGCGCATCCGCCCTTCCAGTGCGGGGCGCAGATCGGCCATCAGTGCGTAATCGTCCAGCACGATGACTTCTGCTGGAAAGCGCTGTGCCAGTTCCACCAACGGGCCGGGGCCATGGGCGATAAGGCCAGGCGTGCTTGCAGGTGGAGCCTCCGCCAAGGCAAGGCGGGGCCCTTTACCCCCCTGCGCGGCGCGGGTGATATAGACGCTGATATACTGGCCTTCGGTCAGGTTCTTTCCCCCGGCGCTGTCGGGCAGAAAGCCTGAAACTTCGCCGCCCAAGGTGATAAAACACCCCGCTAGGACTTTTTCCACCGAGATCACGCGGCCGGTATAAAGATCACCCACACCGTCTGGTGCGTTGCGGTTCCAAAGGTAAAACCCCGCCAGCTCATCGCCGCGCAGCAGGGCGATACGCACCAGCCCGCCACGCAGGGAGGCGGCGATCAACGCCAGCCCAGGCCGCGCAGTAAAGCGCTGGTTTCGTGCAAAGGCAACCCAACCACGCCGGAATAAGAGCCGGAAATAAAATCGATAAAGCTGGCGGCCTGGCCCTGGATGGCGTAGCCACCCGCCTTGCCCTGCCATTCCTCGCCCTCAAGATAAGCGCGAAGTTGGGATTCATCGAGCCGTGCGAAACCTACCACAGACTCCACAACCCGGCTGACAATGCGGCCATCAGGCGCGCATACGGCCACGGCGCTGTAAACCTTGTGGCGGCGGCCGGAGAGGAGACGCAGGTAACGCTCGGCATCCTCGCGGGATTCGGTTTTGTGCAAAATGCGTCTGCCAGCGGCGACCACAGTATCCGCCGTGATAACGAAAGCATCCGGCGCGGGGCTGAGTTTTCCTAACGCCATCCGGCGCGCATAAACCCGGGGCAGTTCGTCCTTTTCGGGGGTCTCGTTGATCTCAGAGGCGACGATTCTGGCAGGCTCAATGCCGATTTGCCGCAAGAGCGCCAGGCGGCGTGGGCTGGCTGAAGCCAGAATTACTTGAAGCGGAATGTGATCCGGCCCTTGGTGAGGTCGTATGGGGTCATTTCAACATTCACGCGGTCGCCGGCCAGAACACGGATGCGGTTCTTGCGCATCTTGCCGCTGGTATGGGCGAGAATCTCGTGCTCGTTATCCAGTTTCACGCGAAACATGGCGTTGGGCAGCAGTTCTGTCACCATGCCGCTGAACTCGATCATATCTTCCTTGGACAAACATACCTCTGCTGAGAAAAGAAAGCTGGCGCCCAAATGGGCCGGGATTGTTTTGCAGTCAAGCTTTTGGCGGTTCACAAGGCGCACACGAAGCCAGATAGGGTGA
>JAKBCH010000077.1 GCA_021808055.1 Pseudomonadota bacterium
GAGACCAGGTGGCGCGTATTGCCGGCGTAAACATTCCCACGAACAAGCGTGTCGTGATCAGCCTTCGTTACATCTATGGCATTGGCCCGGCCAAGGCGCAGGAAATCTGCACTCAGCTCGGCATTCCAGATGAGCGGCGTGTCAACCAGCTCTCCGACGACGAAATTCTGCGTCTGCGTGAAACCATCGACAAGGACTTCCGGGTCGAGGGCGATCTTCGTCGTGAAACGGCGATGAACATCAAGCGCCTGATGGATCTGGGTTGCTACCGTGGCCTGCGCCATCGTAAGGGCCTGCCGGTCCGCGGCCAGCGCACGCACACCAACGCCCGCACCCGCAAGGGCAAGGCCGTGGCGATTGCCGGCAAGAAAAAAGTCACGCGCTAAACACCTCCCTAGACATAGGATCAGACAGATATGGCGAAGCCCGCCTCCAGAAGCCCACGAAAAAAAGAGCGCAAGAACATCATTTCCGGTGTCGCGCATGTTCTCGCCAGCTTCAACAACACCATGGTCAACATCACCGACGCGCAGGGCAATACCATTGCCTGGTCATCGGCGGGTTCCCAAGGGTTCAAGGGTAGCCGCAAATCCACCCCATACGCTGCCCAGGTTGCCGCAGAAGATGCTGGCCGCAAGGCGCGCGAGCATGGGATGGAATTGCTGGAGATCGAAGTGAGCGGCCCCGGTTCGGGACGCGAGAGCGCGCTGCGCGCCCTCCAAGCCGTTGGCTTCCAGATTTCTGCGATTCGTGACCTGACGCCGATTCCGCATAATGGCTGCCGGCCGCGCAAGCGCCGCCGCGTCTAATTCGCCGGGATCGTATTTTCTGTAAGGCCCAAATGGCGGTGTTCTCCTCACCGCCTCTCGGCCGGAGGGCTAGATGTTGAAAGAGTCGAATTTATCGCTACAGCGGAATTGGCAAACGCTGATCAAACCGGAACAGCTCGATGTCGAGTTTGGGTCCGATTCCTCGCGCGTTGCCACCATTATTGCTGAGCCGCTGGAGCGTGGCTTTGGCATGACGCTCGGCAACTCGCTGCGGCGTATATTGCTCTCCTCGCTGCAAGGCGCTGCCGTCACCGCCGTGCGGATCGACGGCGTGCTGCACGAGTTCTCCACGCTCGCGGGTGTGCGCGAGGACGTGACGGACATCGTGCTGAACATCAAGCAGCTTGCTGTGAAGATGCATGGCGAAGGTCCAAAGCGCATGGTGCTCACCGCCACCGGCCCCGGTGAAGTAAAAGCCGGGCAGATCCAGGCTGGGCACGATATCGAGATCATGAACCCGGACCTCGTGCTCTGCACGCTGGATGATGGTGCCACGCTCGGCATGGAGTTCACGGTGAATAACGGTCGTGGCTACGAGCCAGCCGCCAATAACCGCCCGGAAGACGCGCCGATCGGGCTCATTCCGGTTGATGCGATCTATTCCCCGGTCAAACGCGTTTCCTACAAGGTGGAAAAAACCCGCGTTGGCCAGGTGACCGATTACGACAAGCTGATCCTTGAGGTCGAGACCAACGGCGCTATCACCCCGGAAGATTCCGTGGCGCTCGCCGCCCGCATCCTGCAGGACCAGCTTTCGATGTTCGTGAATTTCGAGGAGCCGCAGCGTGCGCGCGCCGAGGAGCCGAGGATTGAGCTGCCCTTCAACCCCAACCTGCTGCGTAAGGTGGACGAGCTGGAACTTTCCGTCCGTTCCGCCAACTGCCTCAAGAACGACAATATCGTATATATTGGCGATCTGGTGCAGAAGAGCGAGCAGGAAATGCTGCGCACCCCGAATTTCGGGCGCAAATCCTTGAACGAAATCAAGGAAGTGTTGACGGTCATGGGGCTTTCCTTGGGTATGAATGTGCCCGATTGGCCGCCTGAGAACATCGAAGAGCTGGCCAAGCGCTCCGACCAACCTTTTTAACGATCGTCTAACCAGGAACACCTCATCATGCGTCACGGAATTGCCGGCCGGAAACTCGGCGTAACCTCATCTCATCGCCAGGCGATGTTCCGCAACATGGCTGTCGCGCTCATCAAGCACGAGCAGATCACCACGACTCTGCCGAAGGCCAAGGAACTGCGCCCGGTTGCTGAGAAGCTCATCACCCTGGGCAAGCGCGGTGGTCTTCATGCGCGCCGTCAGGCTTACGACCAACTGCGTGACGAGACGATCGTCGCCAAGTTGTTTGATGCCCTGGCGACCCGCTACAAAACCCGCTCTGGTGGCTACACCCGCGTGTTGAAGGCCGGTATGCGCTATGGCGATGCAGCGGATATGGCTGTGATTGAATTTATCGACCGTGATGTTTCCGCCAAGGGCCAGGATTCCGGTCCTCGCCCGGAAGTGGCGGCGGAGGATGAGGGCGAGGAATAATCCTCTCCTTTTCCAGGTATAAAAAAAGGCGGGCCCAGCGGCTCGCCTTTTTTATTGCCCAGATTAAATCGGCTTATGCGCCTTATCCAGCAGGCGCGAGATAAAGCCTTTCTTTTTCGGCAGCTTCGGCTCGGCCTTCTTTGCCTCTTCGGCGGCCATCCTGGCTTTAACCTTCATCCATTCATCCAGGCTCTTGCCTGCCTTTTTGGCGCGCTCCTGCTCATAGGCAAGCTGGCCTTTGCTTAGTTTCTTCTCCGTCATCGTGCTCATCAGTCTCTCCAAATCTGGGCGGAGCCTAGTCTCCCGCCAGGAAAATTCAACCAGATTCACACGCCATTCCGCCGCGCCAGCACCACATGTTCCAGCGCGCCCAGCAGCGCATAAATCCCAACGCCTGCCGCGCCCAGCAGCAGCAATGCCGCAAACATGCGTGGAATCTGCAGCCGGTAGCTCGCCTCGATAATTTCCCATGCCAGCCCCGAGGCAAATCCGCCGGAACCTGCCACGAACTCCGCCACCACCGCCCCCACCAGCGCCAGCGTGCCCGCCAGCCTTAAGCCCGTGAGGAAGTAAGGGAGCGCGTATGGCAGCGAGAGTTGAAACAATATCTGCCAGCGCGTGCCTCCGTTCAGCCGGAACAAATCCATCAGCTCCGGCGGTGTGGCCTCCAGCCCGGCAGCGGTGTTGGAGAGTATGGCGAAGAACGACACCACCACCGCACAGACCACCAGCGCCAGAAAAGGCTGCCCCACCCAGATGATAATCAGCGGCGCGATCGCCACCACCGGCGTTACCTGCACCACCACCGCCCAGGGCTGCACGGCGGCGCGGAATAGCGGACTCGCCGCCATCGCCACCGCCAGAAACACACCCAGCACGGTCGAACTCAGCAGTGCCGCGCCCGTCACCGCCAGGGTGGAGAGCAACCCTGCCCCCAACGCTCCCAGCGCCTGCCAAAAGGCCTGCGCGATATCCAACGGCCCGGGTACCACATAGCTCGGCGTATGCGTCACCCATACCGCCCCCTGCCACAATGCCAGCGCGATCAAACCGAAGGCGAAGGGCGCCAACCGCTCCACTTTCCGGTTCATACCGGCATAATCCGCTTAAAATCGCCGGTAATCCCCGCCACCAGCCGGTGATACTCAGCGCTCTCCCGCCGCCCTGGTCCATCTGGCAATTTCGGCGTCAGCGCCATAGCAATGCGCCCTGGGCGTGGCGTCATAATCATGATCCGGTTGGCGAGATAAGCCGCCTCGTAAATGGAATGGGTCACGAACACCACGGTCTTCCCCGTCTGTCGCCACAACACCAACAAATCGTCTTGCAATTTGTGCCGGGTGAACTCGTCCAGCGCCGCGAAAGGCTCGTCCATCAACAGCAGAGCGGGCTCTGAAACCAAAGCGCGGGCGATGGAAACCCGCATCCGCATCCCGCCCGAAAGCGCCTTGGGCTTGGCGTGCTCGAACCCATCCAGCCCCACCTGCGCCAGAGCCGCCATCACCCGCGGCATCCCCTCGGCGCGGCTCACCCCGCGCAGCCGCAGCGGCAGATACACATTCTCTGCTGCATCTGCCCAGGGTAGCAGCGTCGGGTCCTGGAACACATAGCCAATCTCCCCGGGGTCGGGTTTGCCCGCATGGCCCCAGGCAATTTCCCCGCTGCTCGGCACATCAAGCCCCGAGAGCAGCCGCAGCAGCGTGGATTTGCCGCAGCCCGATGGCCCCAGAAGGGCCACGAAACTTCCCGGCGCAATCTCGGCGTCGATTCCGTCCAGCGCCTTCGTCCCGTTGCTGAAAACCTTCGCAACCTGGCGCAGCGTGAACATCAATTCGCCTTCGGGCGGCCGTGGTCGATAAATTCCAGCGTGTAGGCGGATTTATAATTCAGCCCTTTGTCGTACATCCCGGCCTTCACCATCTGGTTGAAGAAGCTTGCCCAGCGCGCATCGGTCATCGCGTAAATGCCCAGCGTCTTCGTGTCGCCAGAATCTACAATTCCGCGCGCCTTCAACTGCTCATAGCCAAATAGCAGCAGCCCGTCGGTCATGTCCGGGTTATCAGCCTTAATGGCCGCGAATGCGGGTTGCGGGTTTTTATAGAGAAAATCGTACCAGCCCTGGGCGGACGCATCGATAAACGCTTTCACCTCCGCCGGGTTTTGCTCCACCATCTTGTCCGATGTCGCGATCAGGCTCGCATAGCCGTCGAACCCGGCATCCGGCAGCGCCAGCACCACTGGCCATTCGCCCGTAGCCTGATGCACGAGGTAAGGTTCGGAGGTTACATACGCCTCCTGAATATCTGCCTTGTTGGTCAAAAACGGCGTCAGTGAAAATCCGTAGGGGCGTAGCTGAGAATCCGTGTAGCCATATTTGCTTTGCAAATAGAGCCACCAGCTCGCCCGCGTATCGGTTGAAACTGCAATCGGCTTGCCCTTCAAATCCTCAAAGCTGTCATTGCCCTGGCCAGGGTGGGCGATCAGGCAATCCGGGTCTTTCTGGAACCCAGCCGCCACCACCTCATAAGGGATATTCTCTTGCGCGAAATTCAGTGCCAGAAATGCGTTGGAGGTGATGTCGAAATCCAGCTTGCCCGCCACCAGCAATTGCGCCGTGTTCACCTGCGGCCCGCCCTGGTAGATGGTCACATCCAGCCCGGCTTTTTTATAAAGCCCCTCGGCCATCGCCTCGTAATACCCGCCATATTCTGGCTCAGCCACCCAATCCAGCCCGAAGGTGATCTTGGTGTCGGCAAAGGCGGCGGGGGTGAGGGTGGTCAACGCCAAGGCGGCGGTAAAAGCAACACGGAGCGGGCGAAACATGCAAACAACTCCAAACTCTTGAGTTAAAGATCAAGACCTGCGAACCCAGCGGAACAGGCCGGTGCAGGGCCATACAACCTATAGGAATTACCATGGGCGAAGCCAGGATCAAGGCAGGAATTTGGGTTTCCGCCGCATTGCGGATGGGCATGTTGGAAAACAAGCCCGGCGTGGTGGTGCGCAAGGGCGATGCGGATGCCGGCGGCGTGCTGGTGAAACTATATGGCCGCAATGGTGCCGTGGTGCTGAGCCAGTTTCGAGACATGGAGGGCAACCTCGCCTGGATGCGCGCCACCGGCCCCGAGCCCGTGCCCGAACAAACGGCGGATGAGTACATCGCCAAACAAATCCGTTTCGACCCCGATTTATGGGTGCTGGAATTCGACGCAGGGGATTATTTGCCGCCGTTCGAGGGGAAGATTGTGTAGGGGGAGGGAGATTTTACCTATGGCAACAGCTTGACAATAGGGCTGCAATCTCGATAGCGGGCAATTGTATTGTTGTAACAATCGAATTTGGGGCTTGAAGGATGGCAAGCAAAGTTACCCTTGATGATGGTCAGTTAAAACAACTCATCATTTCTATCAACGCGCTGCATAGCCAAGTGCCATACTGGAAACAGTTTTTCGTTACGACGTTGCCGATATTTCTGGCAGCACTCTTGTGGCTAACGACGGCATTACTGCTTGATTGGCTGAAAACTCGACGAGAATGCAAAAATTTAGTACGTGAGCGTCTTGAAAAAGAGCTTGCGCTACTGAGTGGGGTGAATACTGCCATTGCATTCAATATAAGCACTCTTATACATACGGTAATGCAACAAATATTGCCCCATTATAAACAAAGCTATGCTGCCAAAGTGAAGATAGCTAAATTAAATTTAGAAAATCCCTATAGGGTAAGTAAATTTCATGATCTCATGCACTCAGAATTTCAACCGATGATGAAGCGGTGTCCAGAACCGTATCTAGAAGAGGTAAATCTTTCCAAAGATCTCCCGTTCCTTGTTGCCAAAGATCCAGCACTAATAATGCTTTCGGGTTGGATTATAACCCATGCAAGACATTTGATATGGATTTTGGCATCTCGGAACAAGCTGCTTGATATTGCTACAATCGAAAATCCAAAAGATGGTTTAGACTTTGGGTCTTTAGAAAGATTGATAGCAACCCAGGCTACCATTTCTGATGTAGAAGTCGTGAACGCATATCAACTTTTAAAGTCTCTTAAAGATGCAAGTTTTAAAAATAGAAAATATTATCAAATCAAGGTATGATAAAGTCGTCGGCCCAAAATTGAAAATTGAACTGCCTCAGGCTTTTGATAGCGTAATGTCACAACTTGAACAAATTGTACAAAAAAATCCAGACTGGAATCTGGCGACGGCAGTTTAGACTGGAGCAATTCATCCGTAGAGACAAATTGCCGATTACTTTAACAAAATGGTCAATTTTACGCCAAGCAAAATATTCCTCCTTCAAACCAAAACCATGTCAACTATTTTTTCTAAAAATGACATTCCTCGTAACATCAATAACTAACATAACGTTATTTATATTCAACTGTACAAATGTTCCACGTGGAACATAGCGCGAACCTCTCAAGGGCACTCCCTCGCCACCCCCATAATCTCCGCCCCCGGCGCGTTCACCCTCCGCCCCAGCATTTTCCCCAACCCCTCTGCCACGGCCACTGAATGTGCAAACTGGCATGGCTTTGCCAAATGGTCCTCGCTGTTAAAAAAATCCTTGCGTGGATACAGGCTCTCTCCCTTCACGCTTAAAAATCCCGCCCCATAAACCCGCATCACCGCCGCCCGTGCTGCGCCTGAAATTCTTGCATCGGCAAACTCTGTTGGCCAGCCTCCGATCACCACAACACCCTTCGCCCGTTCCTGCGCCACAAACCGCGCAATCAACTTTGTCCCATACCCGTCCTCAATCTCTTCTGCTGTGGGTTCCACCCGCGCCGGGCCGGCAAGCAGCGCTTTATCCGCCCCAGCCAGGTCATTATCCACCCGGTCGCCCTCTACATCATATTCCGCCGCCAACATCTGCGCGCCATTGCGAAACCCCAAGCCAGCAAGTGGCATTTCCGCAACCGCCTCCAACCCGTCCGCCAGCGTGCAGCAGAACATTGCCCCCAGCACCCGCCCAGGCGGCAAATGCCAAAGCATCGCGCGGTCATGCTGCAGCAGCATCGCGCCATCCACC
This sequence comes from Pseudomonadota bacterium, assembly GCA_021808055.1. Next base: position 7,410 of record JAKBCH010000077.1, read on the forward strand.
AATGCCCGATATTGCGCGGCACTCATGGCGTATTGTTCAAACTCCATCGGCATATAAACCATATCGCCTTTA
>JAKBCH010000078.1 GCA_021808055.1 Pseudomonadota bacterium
GGAATCCAGATGGTCACGGCCGATCACCACCGGGGCGGAAAGCTCACCTTTGGCCACCATCTCGTTGAATGCCAGGCCGAGGCGATGCCTGTCCCCCAGCCCTACCCAGCAAATGCGCGCGGGCAGGCCCTGGAAGGAGATGCGCTCGCGTGCCATGTCCATCCAGTGATGCAGGTGTTTATGGTCCGGCAGCAGCTCCTTCACTTTCTGGTCGGTCTTGTAAATATCCTCCGGGTCGCCCGAGAGGGCAGCCCAACGGAACGGGCCGATGCCCCGGCAGAAAAGCGGGCGGATGTAAGCAGGCACAAAGCCGGGGAAGTCGAACGCATGGGCAACCCCCTGCTCCTTGGCGCGCTGGCGGAGGTTGTTGCCATAATCGAAAGTGGGCACGCCCATCTTCACAAATTCCAGCATCGCCAGCACATGCGCGGCCATGGAGGCGCGGGCCGCTTCCTCAACGGCTTTCGGGTTGCTCTCGCGCTTGGCTTCCCATTCCGCGACACTCCACCCAGCGGGCAGATAGCCGTTCACCGGGTCATGAGCGGATGTCTGGTCGGTCAGCATGTCAGGCTTTACGCCGCGCCTTAAAAGCTCCGGCAAAATCTCGGCGGCATTGCCCAGCAGCGCCACGGAAATAGCTTTTTTCTCGGCACCGGCACGTCGGATGATCTCCCGCGCCTCGTCGAGGTCTTTCGCCTGCACGTCCACGTAGCGCGTTTTCAACCGCATCTCGATCCGGCTTTGCTGGCATTCGATGGCGAGGCAGCTCATCCCCGCCATGGTGGCGGCCAAAGGTTGCGCGCCGCCCATGCCGCCCAACCCAGCGGTAAGCACCCAGCGCCCGGCGACATCGCCGTTGTAATGGCGCCGTCCGGCTTCCACGAAGGTTTCATACGTGCCCTGAACAATGCCCTGCGTGCCGATATAGATCCAGGAGCCAGCCGTCATCTGGCCGTACATCATCAGCCCTTTGCGATCGAGCTCGTTGAAATGTTCCCAATTCGCCCAGTTTGGCACAAGGTTGGAATTGGCGATGAGTACGCGCGGCGCATCAGCATGCGTGCGGAACACACCGACGGGTTTGCCGGACTGGACGAGCAGGCTCTCATCACACTCCAGCTTTTTCAGCGCCGCCACAATGCGGTCAAAGCTTTCCCAATCGCGCGCGGCACGGCCAATGCCACCATACACCACCAGCTCTTCCGGGCGCTCGGCCACCATCGGGTCGAGATTATTCATCAGCATCCGCAAGGGCGCTTCCGTCTGCCAGGATTTCGCCGAGAGCTTGGTGCCATGGTCCGCGCGGATCACGCGCGCATTATCAAGACGGGTCATGCGCAAAGGCCTTTCAGGATGTTTTCAAGAACGGGTTGGATGGGGGCGGGATTTTTCAAAACACTCGGCCAGTTGGCCTCGTTCACGGGTAAGAGTTCGTCCATATAGCCGCGGCAGCCAAGCTCCATCTGCAGGGCATGGATATTGCGCGCTGGTTCGCCGTAATGGCGCGTAATCCAGCCGCCTTTAAAACGGCCATTCACCACATAGGAGAAACCGCTTTGCGCGCAGACTTCGCGCACGGCGTTCTGCAAATCGGTACCACAGCTTTTACCGTCATTGGTGCCGATATTGAACTGCGGCAATTCACCTTCGAACAAGCGGAGAATATGGCTGCGGATGGAATGGCAATCATACAGCACCACACGCCCATTAAGGCCGTGCACACGCTCGATTTCGGCCCGCAGCGCGTTGTGATAGGGCATGAAATAATGCTCGCGGCGGCGGGCAATCTCGGCCTCATCGGGCGTGGCGGCTTTATAAAGCGGCTCACCGTCAAAAGTTTCAACCGGGCATAGCCCCGTCGTCGCCTGGCCGGGATAGAGCGACACACCGGAGGGGTCACGGTTGAGGTCGATCACCGAACGCGAGATATTTGCGATGATGATCGTCGCATCCAGCATTTCGGCAAAGCTGTAGAGTTTGGGCAGGTGCCAGTCCGCATCCTTACGCGCCAGCCAATCTGAGACAAATACCCCCGCGAACTCATTCGGAATTTCCGTACCCGCATGCGGGATGGACAGAATAAGAGGCGTATTGCCACGGCGTAAGCTGAACAGACTCATACCACACCGGGCAAATTATCAGACGCCAAAGCCCCCGCCCGCAGCAGCGCAATCGCGGCTTCAATATCCGGCGCAAAATGCCGGTCCTCTTCCAGCTTTGGCACCGCGCCGCGCAGGGCGGTCCGCGCTTCCTCCAGGGCCGTTGATGATTTCAACGTGTGGAAATCACAGCCTTGTGCTGCCGCCAGCCATTCAATGGCGATCACCGCGCGCAAATTCTCGTTCATCGCCAGCAATCGTCGTGCGCCGTGCGCCGCCATGGAAACATGATCCTCCTGGTTGGCGGAGGTGGGAATGGAATCAACCGAAGCCGGGAACGCCCGGCCCTTATTCTCAGATACCAAAGCCGCTGCTGTCACCTGAGGAATCATGAAACCAGAATTCAAGCCCGGCTTGGGGGTGAGGAAGGCTGGAAGGCCCGAAAGCACTGGGTCCACCAACAGGGAAATCCGTCGTTCTGACAACGAACCGATTTCGCACACCGCCATCGCGATCATATCGGCCGCGAAGGCTACGGGCTCGGCATGGAAATTCCCACCCGAGAGCGCCACCGCCGGGCCAGTAAAGATCAGCGGATTATCGGTGACACCATTGGCCTCAGTCTCAAGAGTGGCGGCGGCCTGGCGCAGAACATCCAGAACAGCACCCATCACTTGCGGCTGGCAACGCAGGCAATAAGGGTCTTGCACGCGTTCATCGCCCTTTAAATGCGAGGCGCGGATGGCCGAACCTGCCATCAGCTCACGCAGCGCATCCGCCACTTGCTTCTGCCCCTTATGCTTGCGCACGGCATGAATCCGCGGGTCAAACGGTGCGTCTGACCCCTTGGCAGCGTCGGTTGCAAGCGCACCCGTCACCAACGCAGCACGGAAATTCTGCTCTGCCTCAAACAGCCCGGCCAGGGCATTGGCGGTGGAGAATTGCGTGCCGTTGAGCAGCGCCAGCCCTTCCTTCGGCCCCAGCACCAGCGGCGAAAGCCCGGCTTCGTTCAGCGCAACGGTAGCATCTTTGCGAACGCCATTCACGTAAATCTCGCCAACACCCATCATCGCGGCGGTCATATGCGCCAGCGGCGCCAAATCGCCCGAGGCACCGACGGAACCCTGTGCGGGCACCACCGGAATCAGCCCCTTTGCCAGCATCGCGCCCAGCATCCGCACGGTTGCCACCTGCACACCGGAAACCCCTTGCCCCAGCGAGCCCATTTTCAACGCCAGCATCAACCTTGCCACGGGAAGGGGCATCGGCTCGCCCACACCGGCGGCGTGCGAGAGCACCAAATTGCGCTGCAACGTGGCCAGATCATCATCGGCAATCCGCACCGAGGCCAGCTTGCCGAACCCGGTATTGATGCCATAAACCGGCTCATGCCGGCTTAGAATTTCCGCCACCGCATCCGCACCCGCCTGGATGGTAGGCAGTGCCGCCTTATCAAGTTCAACGGCCTCGCCTTGATAAATCGCGCGCCATTGCGCCAGATCCATGGCTCCAGGGATAAGTTTCATGCGGCACTCCAGATGCGTTGATGTAATGGGTTAAACCCAATGCGGTAAACAAGTTCCGCCGGGCGTTCGATGTCCCAAATCGCGAGGTGGCATTTCGCCCCTGCCTTCAGCACGCCTACATCGCTCCGCCCCAAGGCGGCGGCGGCATGGCGGGTAACACCCAACAAACACTCCTCCACCGTTAAGCGAAATTGCGTCGCGGCCATGTTCATCGCCAGCAGCAAAGAGAATAACGGCGAGGTGCCGGGATTGAGGTCGGTGGAAACCGCCATTCTCACGCCTTGTTTACGGAAAGCCTCAACCGGGGGCAGTTGTTTCTCGCGCAGCGTGAAGAAAGCGCCGGGCAGCAACACCGCCACGGTGCCGGCCCTGGCCATCGCGGCCGCCCCATCCTCGCTGGTGTATTCAAGATGATCAGCCGAGAGCGCGCCAAATTTCGCCGCCAGGGCAGCACCTTGCAGGTCAGAAAGCTGGTCCGCATGCAGCTTCACCCGCAGCCCATGCTTCACGGCGGCAGTGAAAACCTGCGTGATTTCCTCTGGCGAAAAGGCAATGCCCTCGCAAAATCCATCTACCGCATCGGCCAGATTATGCGCCGCGACGTGCGGAATCATCTCCTCGCACAGCAGCCGCACATATGCGGCCCGTTGCATCTCAGGTGGAAACCCATGCGCACCCAGGAAGGTGGGAGAAATATCCGCTGCATCACCCAGAGATTTCGCAACTTCCAGGCATTTATATTCAGCCTCCGGCGAAAGCCCGTAGCCGGATTTCACCTCGATGGTGGTAACCCCCTCCGCCACCAATGCCGCCATGCGGCGTTTGGCGGCAACGCGTAAATCCTCGGCACGCGCCGCACGCGTCGCCTTCATGGTGCCGAGAATGCCGCCACCCGCCCGGGCTATTTCCTCGTAGCCGACACCTTGCAGCCGCGCCTCGAACTCCCCGGCGCGGTCGCCGGCATATACCAGATGGGTATGACAATCGATGAGGCCGGGCGTAATCCAGCGGCCTTCGCAATCCACAATTTCATCGGCTTCGATATCCCGCGCTGCCCCGGCATAAAGAATTCGCCCGGCGGCCTGCGCCACCACGCCGTGCTCCACCACACCCAGGCCCGGTAGTTCCGGGTCCATGGTTGCCAGCCTCGCATTGGTAAAAATCCGCTCTGCCCGCATGTTCTATACCTTGGCGTTGAGGGAAAAGTTGTATATACATATCCACATCCAGGAGGCCTGTCCAGTGTCCGAGCGCATCATTTTTCGTCACGCCCTGCTGCCCGGCGGCTGGGCCGAGCATGTCGCACTCTCTTTCAAGGGCGGCGTCATCACCCAGGTTGAAACAGGTGTTGCGGGAGGTACTGGCATCGCCTTACCCGGTATGCCTAATTTGCATAGCCACAGCTTCCAGCGCGCCATGGCCGGAAAGGCGGAATATCGCGGCCCCACCGCCGACAGTTTCTGGACCTGGAGGGAGCTGATGTACAAGCTCGCCCTTGCTCTGGACCCGGATGATGTGCAGGCCATCGCCAGCCTGGCTTTTACCGAGATGCTGGAAGGCGGGTTCACCTGCGTTGCAGAGTTTCATTACCTGCACCATGCACCCGATGGCACGCCCTATGCCGATATTGCCGAAATGGCCGCGCGCCTTGCAGCGGCCGCGGCGGAAACCGGCATCGAGCTGCTGCTTCTGCCCGTGTTCTACGCCCATTCCGGCTTTGGTGGGAAACCCCCCGCCGAAGGCCAGCGCCGCTTCATCAATTCACTTGAGTCCTACGCCAAACTCCATGCGCGTTGCCGCGAACTTTCCGCCACCGGCTGCGCGCCGCATTCCCTGCGCGCCGCCACGCTGGAGGAAATCAGCGCGCTAAACGCCCTGAATGGTAACGCCCCCTTCCATATTCACATCGCCGAACAGACCGCCGAGGTGGAGGCATCCATCGCCTTCTCCGGTGCGCGGCCGGTTGAATATCTGCTGGCCAACGCGCCGGTTGCGTCCAACTGGTGCCTCGTGCACGCCACTCACATCACCAAAGATGAAGCCTATAGCATGGCAAATGCCAACGCCGTTGCCGGGTTGTGCCCCATCACCGAGGCCAATCTGGGTGATGGCATTTTCTCCGCCCAGCATTTCGCGGGCGCCTGGGGCATCGGCTCAGATTCAAACGTGCTGATCGACGCGGCACGGGAACTGCAAATGCTGGAATATTCCCAACGCCTTGGCCAGCGGCAGAGAAACGTCATGGCGACTGCAGCAACCCGCTCCACCGCCACCGCACTTTACCAGCACGCCGTTGCCGGCGGCGCGCAGGCCATGGGGCTTGGCAGCGGACTTGCCGCCGGTGCGCTCGCCAGCTTCATCACCATCACCGGGGAAGCCCCGGAAGATGCCCTGGCGAACGCCCTCTTCACCGCCCGCACCCCGGCCGTGCAGGAAGTGTGGGTGCGCGGCAGGCGTGTAGTGGAAGGCGGCCAGCATGTGCAAGCCGCCACCGCCCGTGCACGGTTCAACGCCGTGCTGCGCAAGCGGCTCTGAACATGGATGATCCACGCCCTCGGAAACTCTATGAGCAAGTAAAAGCCTATCTACGCCAGGGCATTGCCGACGGCATTTGGAAGGCGGGCGAAAAAATTCCTTCAGAGTTCGAGCTGATGGAACGGCTTGGGGCTTCGCGCATGACCGTGCACCGCGCCGTGCGGGAGCTTTCCGCAGAGGGTGCGCTGCTGCGCGTGCAGGGTGCAGGAAGTTTCGTGCAGGCCCCTGCCCGGCGCTCGCCTTTGCTGGAAATCCACGACATCGCCGAGGATATCGCCAAACGCAACCATGTACACAAGGCCGAGGTGCTGGTGTTGGAAAGCCGCGCCGCCACTTCCGAGATCGCGGCGGAATTTGCCTTGAAGCCGCGCGCCAGGCTGTTTTATTCCGAGATCCTGCATTTCGAGAACGGCGTGGCGGTGCAGTTCGAGGAACGCTATATCGCCCCGGCCTTCGCGCCAGATTACCTGGCACAGGATTTCACCGCCATCACCCCAAACCGCTACCTGCAATCCATCGCGCCGCCTTATGAGGTTGAGCATGTTATTCATGCCGCGGCACCGGATGCCCGCCTGCAAGCCCTGCTTCAGCTTGGCCCGCATGAGCCTTGCCTTTGCCTGCTGCGCCGCACCTGGGCAAAGACAGGCCCAGCCACACGCTCTTTGCTCACCCACCCTGGCAACCGTTACAGCCTGGGCAGCCGCTATAAACCGGGAGATTTCAACGCCCGCCCCGGGTAATGTCGAATCGCTTTCCAAAATCTTTCTGCGGCGTTAAATTTTATACATGCCGCATTTGGAGGCGGTGAATATTGGATCGCGACATTCTGCTTCTTTCGTCCACGCTCTGTGTCTTGTGCCTCGGCGTCATCCTGGTCGCTGTGGATATTTTCGCGGACACCAGGCGCAAGGTGGTCACGCTGGCGCCGCCAAAGGATGATTTGCGGGTTTTTCTTCGCATCGCGCCGCCTATGACCAAGTCGCCCACCCAGCCTGGCCCCAACGAATCAGTACAGCCCGGCTCCACGACCTATGAAACACCGCCCACCCCGGCGGAATTCATTTTCCGGCGCCGTGTTTCTCGGGATTTTGCCTCCATGGAGCTGAGCCACAAGCGCTTCCGCTCGGCAACGGAAACCGAGGCAGCGGCCCCAGCACCGGTAGAAATCTCCATCATCCGCAACGAGATCCGCGCCGTGCTAGAGGCCCCGGCGCCAGCCGCGCCACGCCACGCCCGGCCGGTGGCAGAGCTGATCTGGACAGAA
>JAKBCH010000079.1 GCA_021808055.1 Pseudomonadota bacterium
CCAGGCCGATGACCAGAGCGCCGCTAACCCCAACAAAGCCACAAGCCGGGGTGATGGCGACAAGGCCCGCCACAGCGCCGGAAACGCCGCCCAACATGCTGGGCTTGCCCTTCACCATCCATTCCACGATGACCCAGGAGAGCACGGCGGCGGAAGTGGCAAGCTGGGTGTTGATGGCAGCCATGCCAGCCAGGCCACCAGCGGTAAGGGCAGAACCGGCGTTGAAGCCGAACCAGCCAACCCACAGCAGAGACGCACCGACCATGGTGTAGGCCATGTTGGCGGGCGCCATGTTGTCACGCCCATAGCCAGCGCGCTTGCCAACCATAATCGCGGCAATCAGGCCGGGCACGGCGCTGTCAATATGCACCACCGTGCCACCCGCGAAATCCAGCACGCCGAGATTGGCGAGGAAGCCGCCCGGGCCCCAGACCATATGCGCGATCGGGCAATAAACCGCGAGCAACCAGATGCCCACGAACACCATGGAGGAGGAGAACTTCAGACGGTCAGCCGGGCCACCCAGGAACAACGCCGGGGTGATGATGGCAAAGGTGCACTGGAAGAAGGCAAACACAGTTTCAGGAATGGTGCCGGAAAGGCCGTTCAAGCCCGTGCCCATCAGCATCACGCGGGAGAAACCGCCAAACAGCGGCGCCAGCGGGCCAGAACCAGCGGTGAACGCCAGGCTGTAGCCAACAACGCACCACAGAACGGTGACGAGAGCGGTGGTGAAGAAACACTGCATCAGCATTGCCAGCATGTTCTTCTTCCGCAGCAGGCCAGCATAATAAAGCGCCAGCCCAGGCACCGTCATCATCAGCACGAGGGCGGAAGAGGTCAGCATCCAAGCGGTGTCGCCCGAATTGAGGGTCGGGGTGGGAGCAGCGGTCTGCGCCAGGGCAGGCGCACAGCCCAAAGCTGCCAGGCCGAGGCCCAAGGGCACGCCTAAAAGGGATCTTTTCGTCATCAAGTCCTCGTTCCTCATTGCGCTGCCTTGAAGGCCCGGAGCCCGAACAGGCCGGCGGCGCGTGGTCATGAAAGCTCAGTGCGTTTCGGCAACTCAACAGAAGCAAGGAGTATGCCAGTTTCGGTGCCGCCCCGCGCGTACACAACAGGGGCCGGGATCACGCCGCGGAGACATCCGGAGACAATGAAGACTGCAAAATTTTATGCCTTAATTATAGGCAAAGCCGTGTCCATTTTTTCTTCACCCGGCGGCATGGATGAACAGCCTGTTCCCGGCACATCAAAATTCTGGCAAGCTGGGGGCATGACAAATTCATGCGATATCGCGGTGGTTGGCGCTGGGCCGGTGGGCGGCACGCTGGCGCTGGCGCTGGCGGCACGGGGCCGCAAAGTTCTTCTGGTTGACAAGGCCGACCTCAAACCCATGGAAAACCCCGATTTCGATGGCCGGGCCTATGCCATCGCGCAAGGCTGCAAACCTTTGTTGCAGGAAGCCGGCATCTGGGAGCGTCTGCCCTTCGCCCCCTGCCCGATCAAGGATATCGACGTGACGGACGGCAAGCCCGGCCGCGCGCCCTCGCCGTTGAAACTACATTTCGACCACCAGGCGGTAGGCGATGATCCGTTCGGCTGGATTATCGAGGCGCGCTCCGTGCGGGTGGCGCTGAATGCGGCACTGGCGGAATCCGGCGTGATCGTCCGCGCGCCCGCCGAAGCCTCAGTGAGCCGGAGCGCTGAAGGTGCTGTTCTGCGCGTGGGGGACGAAACCTTCACCGCTAAGCTGGTAGTGGCGGCGGAAGGCCGGCAATCGCCCCTGCGAAACCAGGCTGGCATAAGCGTCACCCGCCTGCCTTATAATCAGACAGCCGTGGTTTTTGCCCTGGCGCATGAGCTGCCCCATAATAACGTGGCGTTGGAGCATTTCCTGCCCGCCGGGCCGCTGGCCGTGTTGCCGATGACCGGTACGGCCGAGCACCCCAATGTCTCCGCCGTTGTGTTCACTGAAAGCGATGCCAACGCCAAACTGCTTTACGGCATGGACGATGCGGCGCTGGCGCAACATGTGCGCGCGCGGCTGGGCAAACGGCTGGGGGGTTTCAGCCTCGCCGGGCGGCGTTGGATTTATCCGCTTTATGCGATGTATGCCGCGCGGTATTACGACACGCGGCTGGCTCTTGTGGGGGATGCCGCGCATGGCGTTCATCCCATCGCGGGGCAGGGTTTGAATCTTGGTTTGCGGGACGCGGCGGCGTTGCTGGAATTAACATCTCAGGCCCAAGACCCCGGCGCCGATTCTGTGCTGCGCGCCTACCAGGCCCAGCAACGCCCCATCAACATGGCGATGCTGCTGGGCATGGATGCGCTGGACCGGTTGTTTTCCACCAATTTCCCGCCCGTGCGGCTGGTGCGCGACCTCGGCCTTGCAGCGGTGGAGCGGATGCCGCGCCTGAAACAGCGATTCATGCGGGCGGCAATGGGGCGGTAAGGCCGTAAAATAACTCACCAAACTGCCCGGAAGGGCGTTTTTTTGTGTAAGCAGGCAGCATGTTCCTCACGCTGCTCATCCTCCTCGCCGCCATTGTGCTCGCCGTGCCTTTGTCCCGTTACGCGGGGTTGGGGAGCATTCTCGGCTACCTTGTCGTGGGGGTCATCATCGGCCCCTCCGTAACGGGGCTGATTACCAATGTGAACGAGATCAGCGATGTGTCGGAACTCGGCGTGACCATGCTGTTGTTCCTCATCGGACTAGAGCTGCGGCCGCATCGCCTATGGGTTCTGCGCAAGGCGGTGTTCGGCATGGGTGCGGGGCAGATGGTGCCAACCTCCCTGGTGCTGGCGGGCATTATCATGTTGTTCGGCGTACCAGGGCGGGACGCCGTGGTGCTGGGTATTGGGCTCGCACTTTCTTCCACCGCCATTGCCCTGCCGCTGCTCTCCGAGCGTAATCTGCTGCCCACCATACCAGGGCGCGACGCCTTCGCCGTGCTGCTGTTTCAAGATATGGCGGCGATTCCGGTTTTGGCCCTGCTACCCATTCTGGCGGGCAGCGGAATGCCGCATTTCTCGTGGGAGGATGTGGCGCGGGGTGCCGCCGTGGTGGCGGTGATTCTGGGTGGCGGCATTCTGCTGGTGCCGCATCTCTTCCGCATGGTGGCGGCGGCCAAGGCACCGGAGGTGTTCACCGCTACGGCGCTGTTGCTGGTGGTGGGCACAGCGGCGCTGGCAAATTGGGCGGGGCTTTCGGCCTCTTTGGGTGCGTTTCTGGCCGGGGTGATGGTTTCGGATTCTGATTACCGGCACGAATTGCAAGCCGATATCGAGCCATTCGAGGGGCTGCTGCTCGGGTTTTTCTTTATCTCTGTTGGCATGTCTGCCGATATTGGCCTGTTGCTGCACAAGCCTCTGGAGATTTTGCTGCTGGTGGGCGGGTTAACCATGGTGAAGGCGGGTATTGCTTTCATGGTCAGCTTTCTGCGGCGGCGGCTTACCGGGGCAGCTTTGCGGTTTGCCCTGGCCTTGCCGGAGGGCAGCGAATTCGGGTTCGTGCTATTCGCCGCCGCCGTGGCGCAGGGCACGCTGGATAAAACCCTGGCGGCGGAGGCAACGCTGGTCATCGCACTCTCCATGATGGTCGCCCCGGTACTGTTCTCACTCTCTGAGCGGGTTGCCATGGGAACGCTGGAGGCCAGAAAACATCAACGCCCGTTCGACAGGCTGGAAGATTTGCAAGCAGCCCCTGTCATCATCTGCGGCTTCGGCCGCGTGGGGCAGATTATCGGGCGGGTTCTGGCAATGCAGAAAATTCGCTTCACCGCTCTGGACCGCAGCTCCGCCCAGGTGGATTTTATTCGCCGGTTCGGGGTGAAGGTGTTTTATGGCGACCCCACGCGCGAGGAGCTGATGCGGTCAGCCGGGGCAGAGAGTGCGAAAGTTCTTGTGTTGGCGCTTGATGATATGGACGCCAGCGTGGCCGTGGCGGAAATGGTACGGCGCAAATTTCCACAATTGCGAGTGGTAGCCAGGGCGCGCAACCGCCACCACGTACACCGGCTGATGGGGGCCGGGGTTGACCTGTTTGTGCGCGAAACCTTTTTCTCCTCCCTGCGGTTAACAGAGATTGTGCTGGAAGAGCTGGAGATACCCGAAGCCCAGGCCAAACGCGCGATCGAGCTGTTCCGCAAGCATGACGACCGGATCTTACACGAGACCTACGCCTTTGGAAATGACGAAACCAAGCTTATCCAAACCGCGCAGGAAGCCGCCAAGGAATTGCAGGATCTATTCGAAACCGACCAGAGCGATTTGGGCGAGGATGAGGCAAACGCTCCGGCCTGACTACAATGCCAGCGCCACCGCTTTGAATATCTGCGCGGGCAAACTGCCGCCGACCAGGTTCTTGCCCGGCGCATTGTCATCATTGCCAAGCCAGACGGCGATGATCTCGCCTTTCGCGTAACCCACAAACCAGCCATCCCGGTAATCCTGCGTGGTGCCAGTTTTACCCGCCGTATAAACCCCAGGAATAAACGCTGCCGTGGCCGTGCCGGAAAGCACCACCTGGCGCATCATCGCCGCCACTGCCCACGCATCGCCCGCAGGCACTGCTGGCACGGGCGCTGGCACATGCGCGGCAACGCCATTGATAGCGGTAACGCCATAAGGCGTCACACGCTCTCCGCCATTGAAAAACGCGGCATAGGCGCTGGCGAGCTGCATAACACCCACCGCACCCGTGCCCAGCGCCATGGTTGCGTCATCCGGGAAATGATCATCCAGCCCCAAAGCGCGCGCCACGGCGATAACCCGCCTTGGCCCACCCGCGCGCAGCAGGATGCGGATGGCGGCGGTATTCATCGAATCCGCCAGCGCCTCGGTCATGCTAACCTCGCCGTGATACCCCTTCTCGTAGTCATGCGGGCGGTAGCCACGCAGGTTCAATGGCGCGTCCAGCACTGTTGAATCAGGGCTCATCCCCGCCATCAGACCGGCCAGCCAGACGATGGGTTTGATCGCAGAACCCGTCTGCCGCCGGGCCAGCACGGCGCGGTTATAGCCCTCACGGTCGCCCACCCCGCCGACGATGGCACGCACCGCGCCGGACCGTGCATCCAGCACCACCACCGCTCCTTGCGAGACCTGATATTTGGCACCCTGCATCTCAATAGCGGAATCCAGTGCTGTCTGGGCCGCGGTTTGCACACCTGGGTTCATGGTAGTGGTGAAGGTCACATCCTCACCTTCAGGGATCAGCCCTGCCTCATGCTGGATGGTCCAGAGCGCGAACCATGAACTTCGGGAGATGGGCGAGGCCGCATCGCCCAACTGGGCTGTGGCCGCATTTTCCTGCTCAGGCGTGATAACGCCGGTGGCCACCATGGCGTTCAGCACCTCGGTCGCGCGGGCGGAGGCGGCCTGGGCGTTTACCAGCGGGTTGAGGCTGGAGGGGGCCTTGGGCAAGCCAGCCAAAATCGCGGCCTGGGCGAGGCTCAGGCGCGAGGCTGGCTCGTTAAAATAAAGCCGCGACGCGGCATCCACCCCATAAGCGCCACCGCCCAGGTAAACCCGGTTGAGATAAATGCCCAAAATCTGTGCCCGGCTGTAATGCCGCCAAAGCCAGAGGGAAAGAAAAGCCTCTTGCACCTTGCGCCGCAACGTGCGCTGGTTGCCAAGGAACAGCGTTTTGGCCACCTGCTGGGTGAGAGTGGAACCGCCCTGCACCACATGGCGGTGAATAACATCCGAGACCAAAGCACGGAAAATTCCCCGGCTGTCAAACGCACCATGCTGATAAAACCGCCGGTCTTCTATGGCGATGAAGGCAGCGGGCACATAGGCCGGAAGAGCTGATGGCAGCACCACCCGGCCCGAGACATCACCAAACCGGGCCACCAGCTGCCCTGCCGGGTCAAGCAGCCTTATCGCCGGGCGGCGGGTTTGGGTGATGGCGATCGCCGGATTCGGCATATTCCAGGTAAACCAAAGCCCCGCGAGCCCTGCCCCCACCGCACCCCAGATGCCCAGCATGATGAGGACCCGCGCCACTGCCCAAGTGCTGCTAAGGCGGCGTTTTAGAACAGGAGACGGCTTAGGCAGCAGGGGCATCGCCTTCCCTGCTGCCAACCGTGCGCAGATGCGTCAACCGCTGTTTGACCCAGGCACCAGAATCGCTAAACAGGCTCCAGTGCGGGCGTGGCGAAATCGGTAGACGCACCGGACTTAAAAACCGATTGAGTCCGATAAAAGCATCGTAACTAATTGATTTAAATAAAGTATTGAGAATCAAAAACTTACACAACTCTTACACAGAGCTAGACTTTTGCCAAAAATGCGCGTATGCGTACGCGTATGCCGGTCAGTCATGAGCTCCTCGGCGGAAAACTCCACGTCTACCGCCGCGAAAATTCGCCGTTCTGGCAATGCGCCGCCTATGTGAACGGGCGCAATCACCGCGTCAGCACAAAGGAAGAAAGCCTAAGCCGCGCCAAGGATTTTGCCGAAGACTGGTTCCTTGAGCTCAAGGGCAAAGTGAAGCGCGGCGAAGCCCAGAGCGGTGGCATGACCTTCGACAAGGCCGCGGATCAATTTCTGAAAGAATTTGTCGCGCTGACGGCGGGCGAACGCAGCCCGGTTTATGTGCAAGGCCACCAGGACCGGCTGCGCGTTCATCTCCGACCGTTCTTCGGCAAGAAGGCACTCACCGAGATCACCCCCGGTGTAGTTCAGGACTACCGGATTCACCGGATGACCTCGCGCAAGCACCCGCAGACCGGCGAGCCGATGCGCCCGGCCAAAAACACGCTCCACCAGGAAATCGTCTGCCTGCGCCAGGTGCTCAAATGTGCCAACCGGCACGGCTGGCTTGCCTATCTTCCCGACCTTTCCGCGCCGTTCCGCGCCTCGGGCAAGGTCTCACATCGCGGCTGGTTCTCACTGGAAGAGTACAACCAGCTCTGGCGCGCCACGCAGCGCCGGGCGAAGAAACCGCCCAAGGCGCGCTGGCGGCGCTCTTGCGAACAGCTGCATGACTACGTGCTGCTCATGGCCAATACCGGGTTGCGGCCGGACGAAGCCGCCCGGCTGCAATTCCGTGACGTGACTGTGGTGATGGACGAGGCCACCCAGGAGCGCATCCTCGAAATCGAAGTGCGCGGCAAGCGCGGCACCGGCTATTGCAAGAGCATGCCGGGCGCCGTGATCCCGTTCGAACGGCTGCGCAACCGGCTGCGCCCGGTCATCGAGGAGAAAGAGGACGGCGAAGAACCGTCCGGCCGATCCGAGTCGGCCTCGACCGAGATGGTCAAGCCCAAGCCCACCGACCTGCTGTTCGACCGCAGCCACCGGGAGCTGCTGAAAACGGTTCTGGAGGAAGAAAAGCTGAAATTCGACCGTGAGGGCAATCGCCGCAGATCGG
>JAKBCH010000080.1 GCA_021808055.1 Pseudomonadota bacterium
AATTTGAGCTGAAGCTGCAGATCGGACCGCTTCGCACGCTTGCCTTCTTCACGATGGTGATCGATGCCCAAATCACTGTCTACACTGTGCGTGAACGCCGGCGGATGTGGTCATCCATGCCGGGCGGCTGGGTGCTGGCCTCCAGCGCGTTGGATATTAGCATTGGTGTCCTTGTCGCGCTGACAGGCTGGCTGACACCGCCGCTAAACGCCCTGCTTCTCACGGAAATCACCGGTGCAGCAGCACTGTTCGCCATTCTGTTCGATGCAGTGAAAGCCCCTATTTTCAAAGGGCTGGGAATCGCGGTAGTGGGTAAGTTTGAAAATCCCAACAATTAGAGCGCGATGGCTTTAGGTTCGCTCACTTTACGAGCGAGCCTGAAGTCTGAATCGCCATCTATCTCATTGTTTTAGAGTCGGATTCAGATTTTAGAGCGGATCACTTCGTGATTCGA
Source organism: Pseudomonadota bacterium (assembly GCA_021808055.1). Next base: position 455 of record JAKBCH010000080.1, read on the forward strand.
TCTGAAATCATCCGGCTCCAGACTCCTTCGCGCGTGCACTTCCGGTCGATTGGCGATATCGCGGCTGCGCTGGAGGCAGCAAGAGAGGCGTCAGCTGCCAGCCAGGCGTTGCCACACACCACATCAGAAAATCAAAAACAAAAGGAGAAAAGTCTGCCTTTGACCGCTTCACCAAACCCAAACCACAACCAATAGGCGGGTCATCCTCGATGGAATTCCCGGGACACGTCTCAGTGAAAATCACGGCTTTTGGCAATGATTCGCTCCTGGCGCGGGTGGCCGGGGCGCCGGTTTGGGGGCGGCGTGGCATCGGGGGCGTCGAGATCGGTGATCCAGCCGGAACGGTCGGCCAGGCGTTCGACGGTGATGTGGGTGACACCTTCTTCTGAACGTTGCAGCCGCCCTTCTGCGATGAGCAGCGTGGCGCCGAGGATTTTTTGCCGTAAGGATTGCACCAGCGATGGCCAGACGATGAGGTTGGCGATGCCGGTCTCGTCCTCAATGGTGATGAACACCGTGCCCTTGGCCGTGCCGGGGCGTTGGCGGACGATCACCACCCCGCCCACGCGCAATTTTGTCCCGTTCCGGGCCTGGGTGGCCTGTATGCAGGTCACGGCACTGGCTGCCGCCAGTTTGTCGCGCAGCAGCGCGCAGGGGTGAGCGCGCAAGCTGAGGCCAAAGCTGCGATAATCCGCCACCACTTCCTCGCCTGCACTCATCAATGGCAGTTCGGCTTGCGGTGCGGCGCATGGGGCAATCAGCGGCGATCCTGTCTGGCGCACAGCCACCTGCCATAACGCCTCGCGGCGGCCAGAAATCAGACTGGCCAGTGCGCCGGAAGCGGCCAGGGCTTCCAGAGCTGCTTTGGACAGGTTCAGGTCTTCGATGCTAGTGAATCGCCGCCCGGCCAGTTGCGTGGCCCAGCCTTGCTGGAACCCGTCTACGAGCCGCAAGCCCAGCCGCAGCGCGCCGCCTTCCAATGTGCAGTCCCAGGCGGACTCATTCACATCCACCGGTCGCACTTCCACCCCATGCTCGCGGGCGTCGCGGATGATCTGCGCCGGGGCATAGAACCCCATTGGCTGGGCGTTGATGAGTGCTGCCGCAAAAGCCGCCGGATGATGGCATTTGAGCCAGGCGGAGACATAAACCAGCTTCGCGAAACTTGCCGCATGGCTCTCGGGAAACCCGTAAGAGCCAAACCCCTCGATCTGCCGGAAACAGGCCTCGGCAAAACCTTGCTCATAACCGCGTTGCACCATGCGCCTCACCATCATGGTTTTGAATTTTTCGATGGTGCCGAGATTGCGGAAAGTCGCCATCGCCCGGCGCAGCCCGTTGGCTTCCTCGGGCGTGAATTTTGCCGCCACCATGGCGATCTTCATGGCCTGCTCCTGGAACAAAGGCACGCCCAGAGTTTTGCCCAAAATCTCTTCCAGCTCATTTGGCTGGCCGCTGGCGCGGGCCGGGTAGCTCACTGCCTCCTTGCCCTGGCGGCGACGTAAGTAAGGGTGCACCATATCCCCCTGGATCGGCCCGGGCCGGACGATGGCGACCTCGATGACGAGATCGTAGAATTTTTCTGGCCGCAGGCGCGGCAGCATGTTCATCTGCGCCCGGCTTTCCACCTGGAACACGCCGATGGAATCGCCGCGGCTCAACATCTCGTAGGTGGCCCTGTCCTCGGGCGGGATGTCCGCGAGGTCATGGATGCCGAGCATGGCAAAGCATTTGCGGATGCAGGTGAGCATCCCCAGCGCCAGTATATCCACCTTCATCATTTTGAGCGCGTCAATGTCATCCTTGTCCCATTCGATGAAGCTGCGGCCGGCCATGGCGGCGGGGCCGATGGGCACGCTCTCATCCAACCGGCCCTTGGTAAGCACGAAGCCGCCGACATGCTGGGAGAGATGGCGCGGCAGCCCCACCAGATCACGCGCGATGAGCAGCGCGCGTCTAAGGCGCGGTTCCTCCGGATCCAGCCCGGCCTCTCGCAGCGTGTCCGCGCCCCATAGCTCATCGCCGGGGTTCCATGTTTGTGCTGCCAATGTCGCGGCGGTGGCGTCAGGCAGGCCCAGCACCTTCGCCACCTCGCGGATGGCAGAGCGCGGGCGGTAATGGATCACCGTGGCGGCGATCGCGGCGCGGTGGCGGCCATAGCGGGTATAGAGATACTGGATGACTTCCTCGCGCCGCTCATGCTCGAAATCCACATCGATATCTGGCGGGTCGCCCCGCTCGGCGGAAACGAAACGCTCAAACAGCAGGTCGCTCTCGGCCGGGTCAACGGCGGTGATGCCCAGTGCATAGCACACCGCCGAATTGGCCGCCGAGCCGCGCCCCTGGCAGAGAATTTTCTGCACGCGCGCATGGCGCACGATGTCATGCACGGTGAGGAAGTAGCGCGCATAAGCCAGCTGGGCGATGACGGAGAGTTCCTTGTCCAGCAAGGTTTGTACTTTCCGCGGCACGCCGGCGGGATAACGCCAAGTGGCACCTTCCTGCACCAGATTGGCCAGATGCTCATCCGGTGTCAGTCCCGTCGGTACCGGCTCATCGGGATATTCATAGGAAATCTGGTCCAGCGAAAAATCCAACCGTTGCAAAATCTCTTGTTGTTGGCTGATTGCTTCTGGGAATTTACGGAACAGCCGGGCCATCTCCGCCGGGGATTTGAGATATCGCTCGCCATGCGGTTCCAGTAGAAACCCGCCCTGCTCGATGCTGCAGCCATGGCGGATGCAGCGCAGCACATCCTGCAACTCCCGGATGGCGGTGCTATGGTAGAGCACGTCATTCGCCGCGACGAGGCGCAGACCGGCAGCCTGCGCGAGGTTTTGCAGGGCGGTGAGCCGCGCCAGATCATCCGGCGCGTAACGGCGCACCGCCGCGACATAAAGCTGCCCGCGCAATTTGGCGGCGGCCAGGCGCAGCCAGGCGGTGAACGCATCATTCAGTACCGGTGGCGGCACCGCGATGAAAATCTGCCCCTCGGCATGGGCCACAACATCTTCAAACCGGAGCAGGCATTCGCCCTTGGGCGCGCGAGCTTTGCCCAGGGTTAGCAGCCGGCAGAGCCGCGCCCAGGCGGCACGGTCAGACGGGTAGCAGACCAGATCCGGCGCATCCTCCAGCACCAGCCGGCTGCCCGCCAGCAGGCGCAGCCCCGCCGCCTTCGCCGCCACATAAGCGCGCACCACCCCGGCCACTGTGTTGCGGTCGGCAATGCCGATGGCGCCATGCCCCAGCGCTTGCGCCTGCTCCACCAGGCTTTGCGGATGCGAGGCCCCTTCCAGGAAGGAGAAAGCGCTCTGGCAGAGCAGCTCCGCATACATCATGCGAACAGCCCGTGCAGATACCAGCGCGGTGCGGCTACCCCCTCATGCAGCCCGGCACGGAACAGCCAGAAGCGGGCCGCTTCCATATCTTCCACCTGGTAATAATCCCGTATTTTCTCCGCCTCCGGCCGGGTGGAGTCATGCGGGTGCGCCCACCAATCCCGCGCGATGCGCTCTGGCCCTGTTGCCCAGCGCAGCCGGTGGGTTTTACTTTCCCAAGTGAATTGCACCGGCGGGTCATCCGGCACCGGGGCAATCGCGGTGACAAGCACCGGTGGGTTCAGCAAACGCAGCGGGCGGGGATGATGCGGCTTGGGCCACGCCACGGGCCGGGCCTTCACGGTCACCCGTTCCGTGGCGAATTCCGGGATATGCGAGGCATGCGGTGTCACGCGCCAGATGCGGGTGGAACCCAGACGGTTGAGCAGCGTGTTCAGCGGGCGGGCATAATCCGGGGGTTTGGCGCCCATATCCTGTTGCACCAGGGCCAGTGGTTCGGTGAGCGGGGCCTCCAGGGCAACCGCCTCGATGCCAAAGCCCGGGTCGATCTCCTGCGCCAGTTTTTCGATCAGCAATTTGGCGATTTGCGCTTCATCCCGGCAGGGGGCGGCAAAGGCAAGGTGGATCGCCGGGCAAGCGCGATCCACCCGGTAAAACCGGGCGGTGAGCGAGGTTGCGCCCAGCGTCGCCGCGGTCAGCCGTGCGCAGAGCCGGGCCGCCAGCTTGGCCAGTACCGCCTGTAACTGCCCGGGCAGCCATAACGGTTCCATAAACGACTCCGCTTCGCGCCATTCCGGCGGCGCGGTGATGAAGCGGACGACCTCCGGTGCCTCACCCAGCGCCTGGGCCAGCCGCAAGGCGGGCGTTTGCCCATAGCCCGCCACCAGCCCGCCCCGTGGCAGGCGTGTCAACTGCCCGATGGTGCGAATGCCGATACGGCGCAGCCGGGCGATGGGTTCCGGTGCCAGCCGCAAGGCCGCTAATGGGAGGAGCAAAATATCAGGGTTGCCCGGCTTGCCATAGCGCGCCAGCCCCCAGGCGGCGGCGGCTGTATCCGCGACCGCCATGCGGGCACTGGGGAGCCGTGCCGCTAGCCGTGCCATTAACCCGGTCTCCCCGCTAAACAGATGCGCGCAGCCGGTAATGTCCAGCATCACCCCGTCTGGTGGATCAGGCGTGGTGAGGGGCGTAAAAGCCTGGCACCACAGCGCCAGTGCGGCCAGATCATCCGGCTCGGCGCAGGCCAGGGAGAGAAAGCGGCGCTTCTGCATCCCATCCCTCCTTCAGCGTAAACAGATACGTCCCCGGCATGGCGCCCTTGGCGTAGAGCAGCTCCGCCCGTAACGCCGGAGCATGGGGGCTGCCCGGGGCCGGATGCACCATCCAGCGCGAGGCAAAGGCGGTGGAATCCTCCCGCGTTTGGGCCGGGGCGTGGCGCAGTACCAGCCCCAACCCGCCGCCTTGCTTTGCCGCCAAAGCCAAACGTTTGGCCGCCAGGCGCGAAAGGGCTTCGCACGCCACGACCCCCGCCATGCCGCCGCGCAAAGCCACTTCCGCCGCGCCCAGGGCTTCGGCATCGTCCCTCGCCTGGGCAAACAGGCAACAGGCCGGATCAACCCCTGCCCAGGCCAGCCCTGGCGGATACCAATCCGGCATGGTGCTCACCCACAGAACAGGCCGTGTCCCCCAGACCACTCCCAGCAGCAACGCCGCCAGGCCCGCATGTGCCGCCGTTCCCGCCGGCGCGCGCAGCTCATGCACAGCTGGGCAGGCGTGCAGAAATGCCGGAAACGCAGGGGCAATAGCGGGCTGAGCACAAGAGAACATAACAAGAACAATAAATCCACAACTCAGCCCAAGAGTCGAGTCGAGATTTGTACGGCTGTACCATGACAGAAGCCGGACTCGGCCTGATGAAAAGTGAATCGCTCAGGGGATTACCAAAACCGCACATCTTGCGGGCGGGCAACCAGGGACTTGGGCCCGGTAAATTCAGCCCCTCACATTGGTTGTCTCAAACCGCTTTGGAGATCAGCACCTCTTCAGAGGGGAGGGGGAGTCAGGAGGAGAGTGCCGGTTCTGGCGACCAGCCCGGGTCATGACTATTTCGAAGGGGCGCACATGGCGATCCTCCAGGGAGGTTTGTGATGGCGGTATAGCGCCCACTTTGGTCATTCCCGTGGGCGGAAGCCTTTCCCGAAACTGGCCCCTCAACCCACCTGGAGTAGATGGGCAATGCCACACAGCAACGCGCCTAAGCCCGCCGCAGCTCAATGTGGCAGAGCAGACTTTGCGGTATAAATTTCAAAGCAACGCATCGATTACTTACGGTTTATCATTCAATGCCACACCATGCTTGAGCGCGTATTTGACCAGAGCCGGGAGCGACGGCGTCTGCAATTTTTCTTGGATCCTAGTCTTGCGGGTGTTCAGCGTCTTTTGCCTCAGACACAACATTTCTACAATTTCACGCACAAGCATGTCTGCGATTAATAAGCTTTGTATGCAGAGGCTGCACGTTTGCATTCTTTAAAATATCTTTCATGTAGATGGAAACTGCGGAACATAGAAAAAACTTGCCACGGGATGCATGGCGGATGCCATCGAGCAATTCGACGGATGGACTTGTTTTTGTAATATATCTGGAAACTCACGATCTTATTAATTCCAGATCATATGGCTTTTCATCCTACATTGACAAAATTATGAGTGGAAGATTCGGCCGAATGTGCATCACTTCAGAAATCAACTCGCTACCACTCAGCCGAGGCATTAAAAGATCCATAATCAAAACATTACAATCTGACTTATTAAGAAAGAAATCATTTCTAAACCATCCTTTGCTTCCAAGGCCACGTTCATATCAGGTTGAATAGCTATCATCTGTCATCGGCCGCACTTGGCGGCGCCGAAACACTGACGAATTACCAGGATGTGATGCAGAACATACTAGCCTGCTTCTCCACCCCCGATGTTGCGCCAGATGATCTGGCGCTGGATTTCACCGTCTGGCATCTCGGCTCGCTCATCCTGGGCTCGCTCCACGCGCCCGCCCTCACTTATTACCGTGATGCTGCCATCATCCAGGCGAGCGGCATGGATCATCTGCTGGTGCAGCATTATACAATCGGCGGGTTCGATGGCGCGGCCGGCACCCAGCCGATGCGGATGCGCTCCGGGGATATTTGCGTGTTTGACCTGGCGTAGACCATGCGCAGCACCACGACGGGCTGCCACATCCTCACCCTAGGCTCAGGACCCATTAATTTTTTGCATCGGCTAGGGTTAGCGTGATTCTGAACATGGCGCAGGGTTCTTCGTCATGTCCGATTTATTTTTGTTGAACGAGCGCCCGTTGGCGCGGATATCGCCATTCTTTCCGCTCTCGCACGACGTGCCGCGCGTTGACGACCGGCGGGTCATCAGTGAGATCATCTACGTCATCAAACACGGGCTTCAATGGAAGGACGCGCCCAAAGCCTATCGCCCGCACAAGACTCTTTACAATCGTTTCGTGCGCTGGAGCCTGCTTGGCGTGTTCGACCGGATCTTTAC
>JAKBCH010000081.1 GCA_021808055.1 Pseudomonadota bacterium
GGCAAGGCGTTCCAGCCCTTCGTAGTCCAGCAAGCCGTCCTCGGCGCGCACGCCGTACTGCACGGCGTTAAACCATTTGCCGGAGAGGTTCGGGGCAGCGCCATGGGTAAGATGCCCACCAGCGGCGAGCGACATGCCCAGAATGGTATCACCCGGCTTAATAAGTGCCAGAAAAACCGACTGATTGGCCTGGGACCCGGAATTGGCCTGTACGTTGACAAACCCGGCATCAAAAATCTTCTTGGCACGCTCGATGGCCAGCGTTTCAACCTCATCTGACGGGCCACAACCGCCATAATACCGTTTGCCAGGATAGCCCTCGGCATATTTATTCGTGAAAACCGAGCCTTGTGCCGCAAGTACCGCTGCGGAAACGATATTCTCTGAAGCGATTAGCTCAATGCCATCCTGCTCGCGTGCGAGCTCTCGGTTGATGATGGCAGAAATTTCTGGGTCACTCTCAGTCAGTGGAGCCGTGAAAAAACGCTGCAAATGCGGTGTATAAGTATGATCATTCATGAAGTTGGTTCCGTGTTCTGATTTAGTTTAGCAAGTCGGCGTTGGTGCCGACCACCTTCGAATTCGGTTGTCAGAAAAACGCTCAGAATGTCGAGCGCGACTTCCTCGCCGATGATCCGCGCGCCAAGCGCCAACACATTGGCATCGTTGTGCGCGCGGGTCAGGCGGGCGGTAGTAACGTCATGCACTAGCCCGCACCGAATACCTCCATGGCGGTTGGCGGCGATGGACATGCCAATGCCGGAGCCGCAGACCAGAATGCCGAAATCGGCTTTTTTCTCCTCAACGGCGGCGCAGACCGCCTGGGCGAAATCGGGGTAATCGACGCTGACGGGGCTATCCGTGCCGTAATCCCGCACCTCATGCCCAGCCTCGACGAGCGCCACCGCCAGCCGGTTCTTCAGTGCCACGCCACCATGGTCGGCGCCAAGCGCCAGGATCAAAGAACTAGTCATTTCTTTCCCTTAACATGCAGGCCGGGGGGTTGAAAACGCTTGTTGTTGAATGTCTGTTGCTTGTGCCACGCAGCGAACCAGGTGCAAAACCCGGCCACGAGCCATAACGGCATAAAACTCCTTATTCCGAACATTGCGTCGTAGAGCGCAACTCCAGGCGCAATCCAGGCCAAACCTAAAAACAAGCTCGGAAGAAGCGATGGCGGCTTGAACTCCACCAACAGCAGGACAGCGCCACATGACGCCGAAATCATATCATAACACCAAATATACGGGGCGGAGAGAGGCCCTAAAATAAGCAATCCACCCAATCGGGCCCGAACAGGCAGGGCTTGGCACCGACCAAGCCAGATGGCTCCGATAATGGCCAGCGATGAGCTAAAAATTTGAACGATGTTGGCTCCCTCAGCCCCTGCCCCAAGCCGTCTGGCCATGCTGAGTGAACTGGCGATCATGGCTCTTGGCGTATCAGAGGTTTTCCCGGTCAATGCTTCTCCCAGATGCGCCATATATCGCAGAACATCAGTTAGAAAATCTCGCCAAAGGCTGAGCGGAAACAGTAGAAGGCTGAGAAAGATCAATGCGCCAGCCGCCACAGCCGCTCCGAAGGCTGCACGCCACCGTTCGGCAGCGAGCCAGTAGAAAGGAACCAGTAATCCGAGCTGGGGCTTAACAGTAGCCAGTCCTAAGATGAGGCCTCCCAAGAAGGGGCTGGTTTCAGCAACGAACAGCCTCCCAATTATAAAGCTGCCAAGCAATGCGCCATTTTGACTACCCCCCACACTGGTCAGCGCAGCGAGGCTGGCCCAAACGGCCAGACGGGCGGCACATGACAACGGAGCAAAGTTCAGCACGATCCATAACGCCAAGCCCGAGACCAAGCTGAACAGAAGGACCCCAGCCAGAGGAGACAGATACCCAAGCCCCAGAACCATGAGCAGGTAACTTGGCGGGTAGCTCCAAACGTGATCAGGCAAACCAAACCGCCCAGCAAACCAGATGCTATACCGGCCAGCGCGGTGATATAAGGTTTCAGCCGTTCAATGATCGCTATTTCAAGGGGTCAGAGGGAAATTTGCCTCCGTTTCCGAGGACCCAAGCATTGCCAGGGCCGATTTCGCCTGCGCAACACCTGACTGGTTGGCTTTCAGGAAATATTGGGAGGCTAACGCGAGATTCTGCGTCGTTCCGAGCCCCTGGGCGTAGCAATAGCCAAGAGCCAGAAAGGCCGGGCCGAAATTCCTCGTAGCGGCTTGCGAGAATAAGGCGATGGCCTGAGCCCGATCGCGCACCACGCCCCGCCCATAGAGCTCAAGATAGCCGAGCGCGGTCTCCCCGCTAGGGTCAGACTGGGCGGCGGCACGGGCAAACCAGAGTGCTGCGGCGGAGTCGTCGCGCGCAATGCCCAGACCGGTCTGATAAGCAAATCCCAGGCTCGTTTGGGCGGAAGCAAGGCCATTTAGGGCCGCGGCCCGGTACCAAGCGGTGGCCAAGGTCGCGTCCGGCGCTATACCAAAGCCCCTCTGATACGCTTGGCCAACGGCAAATTCAGCGTCTGTGTTGCCGGCCCGCGCTGCCTGCTCATAAAGCGCAAAGGCGGCCTTGTCGTCCTTGGGGACCGTAATTTCGTCCTGCGTGCGCTGGCTGTCGAGTAATGACGCAAGAGCATCGGCGGCGCTTGCATCCCCGGTGGCGGCTCGGCGTTGCAACGCGGCCAAGGCGGAGGGGTCCCGAATGGCCTGCGTCAATAATTGCGCAACAGGTTTCGGCGCCGGGAGGGCGGGCGTTTGCCGCAATGGTTGGGGAAGAGCAACAGGCAGTACCGGTTTAACAACTACCTCGATAGTGGAGGTGTAAACCTTTAACGGCCCGCGTTGCGAAAGTATTCCCGCGAGGCAAATTGAAGTGACAGTTGCAACTGCCACCGCGAGCCCAACCCATCGTCCGGCCGTGCTGTTTGCAGGTCGCGCAGCCAGGGAGCCCTGGCCCCTGAAATGGAGGCGACTTCGCTCGTAAATGGAGGTTTGAACGGCGGGCTTCAACGCCAAAGCCGCACGCAAATCCGCCTTGGTAAAGCCTGCTGGAAGCTTACACGCACCGCCAGCAAAAGCCTGGGCGAAAACGGCTTCCTACACCGCCTCCGGCCCCAAACGACTCGCTAAACTGGCAGACATGTGCGATTTCATCCTATTTTTGGCCGCAGCGAAAACAGATCAGCCGACGCCACAATTTACTCCGCATGTCGGAGTCGCATAACGCCAGATCCTCAACACGCCCCCAAAATTTAGGCATGATCAGCGGCTGCACCCCGTCGCGGTACGTGGAGATTCGGAGTATTGTAATATCATGATCACTCAGAAGTTCCCTCTGACGCGGCTGCGCCGCAATCGTTTCGACGAAGCCACAAGGCGGATGGTTGCCGAGCATAAGCTCTCGGTTGACGATCTTATCTGGCCTATTTTTATCCGTGACGGCGGCGGCGACCCTACCGAGGTGGCCACAATGCCGGGTGTATACCGCGTGAGTCTGGAGGGACTTGCCGCCCATCTCGAAGAGGCTGCGAGGCTGGGGATCCCAGCCATCGCCCTGTTTCCTGCCACGCCCGCGGCATTGAAGGACGCACAAGCTACTGAGGCCCTGAACCCAGAAAACTTGATCTGCCGCGCGGCCAGGATATTGAAGCGCGAATTTCCACAGATGGCACTCGTGGGCGATGTGGCACTTGACCCTTATACCGATCATGGCCACGACGGGATTATCCAGAATGGTTATGTAGCCAATGATGAGAGTTTAAAAATCCTTCAAAAACAGGCCATAAATCAAGCTGAGGCCGGGATTGATTTTATCTCACCCTCCGACATGATGGACGGACGGATTGCAGCGCTCCGCCAAGCCCTGGACGAACAGGGGCTTATTCACACCCGTATCATGAGTTATGCGGCTAAATATGCTTCGGCTTTTTATGGCCCTTTTCGGGATGCCATCGGCAGCCAAGGCGCGCTGAAGGGCGATAAGAAGACCTACCAGATGAATCCCGCCAACTCGGACGAGGCCCTTCGCGAGGTGGCAATGGATATTGCCGAGGGCGCGGACATGGTGATGGTAAAGCCGGGGATGCCGTATCTGGATATCATCCGCCGGGTGAAGGACGAATTTGGCATGCCGGTTTTCGCATACCAGGTCTCTGGCGAATACGCGATGATAGAGGCTGCCGCACGCAACGGGTGGCTCGACCATGATAAAGCGATGATGGAGGCCTTGCTGAGCTTTAAACGGGCCGGTTGCGCGGGCATTCTCACCTATCATGCCGTGCAAGCAGCGCGGATGCTGGAGGGCAAATGAGCCTTTGGCCAGGCGCGCGGATTCCTAATCTCTCCGGCCAGACGGTTGTTGTTACCGGAGCAAATAGTGGCGTCGGCTATTTTGCCGCCATGGAGTTTGCCCGCGCCGGGGCGGAGGTGGTTCTGGCCTGCCGCAGCGCCGAGCGGGGCGGTACGGCGCTGGCCGGGATAGAGTCCGTGGCGCCCGGACGCGCCAGGCTGGAGATGCTTGATCTCTCTGATTTGAGCTCGGTCCATGAATTCGCCGCCCGGCTGAAAACACGCTGCAGCAAGATCGACATATTGCTGAATAACGCCGGTGTTATGGCTCCGCCTGCGAGGCAGACCACTGCGCAAGGGTTTGAGCTGCAATTCGGGGTGAATTTTCTCGGACATTTTCTGCTTACCGCCTTGCTGCTTGAGCCACTGATGAACGCCGAGGCGCCCAGAATTATTCAGGTTTCATCTGTCGCGCATCGGCAAGGGGTGATGGCATGGGAGGATTTGCAATCCGTCCGCCGGTATCACGCCTGGAGCGCCTACCGACAGAGCAAACTCGCCATGTTGATATTTGCCCAGGAGCTGGGACGCCAGGCCGAGAAAGGTGGATGGGGCTTGTTGTCGCTGGCGGCGCACCCTGGAATCGCTGCCACGGAATTGGTGGCGAACGGCCCGGGGCGAAACAGCATGATCGCCCGACTTCAAAAAATCGGAGCGCCTTTTGTGCAGCAATCAGGCGATGCCGGGGCCTGGCCATTGATTTTAGCGGCGGTTGACCCCGCAGCCCGACAAGGAGGGTATTTTGGGCCTCAAGGATGGTTTGAATTCCGCGGTGTCCCTGGCACAGCAAAAATTGAACCGAGGGCTATGGATTTAGTGGCCGCCAGAAAGTTGTGGGAAACAGCCGAGCAACTAACCGGCGTGCCCCTCAAGCTCGCCCCTTAAGGGCAGCGCGCAGCACGGCCAGACGGTCTTGAAAGCTTCTGGGCGCGTAGGCGCGCCCGAGATCACGCCGCACGAAAGCGGCAGGCGCCCAGGCGGCAAAGGCGCCGCGCGGTGGCCGCGCGGTCAGCAGGTTTCTTGCTTCTTCCATCAGAATCTCCGGCGCAGTGCCATCGGCCGGTAGCAGGGAACGTTCCTGCTGGGCCAGAAAGGGTGCGGCGCGTAAGATGCCAGAGATCGCATAAGCGGTACCAAGATCTTCAATCTGGTCGCTATCCACGCCCAGGAGCTTCCCCGCAAGACGCGCCAACAACCCGCCCGTGGTGCGCGCATAAATCAGAAACTCAGCATAATCGGATGGTTGCGAGTCGGCCGCCTTTTCTCGCGCGTCGATGAGAGCAAGCAAATCCTTCCCTGAGAGCAAATCAGCCGCAAGCGCATCAGAAAGCGGAATGGCGAGTTCATGCTGCCTACGCTGGCCTTCCACGACCTCGCGCCACCATTGCAGACGAATGAGCGCTAGTGTTGGCTGGCTCACCACCTCACGAGCCCGGGCGAGTTCGTGGTTAAAGAGGTAAAGTATCGTTAATATCCGTCGCTTCCCTGAAGGGGCAAAGAGCGTCGCGAAGTACCTGTCGGGATCGGCACGACGTAAACAGGATAAAAGGGTCTCATCGCTTGACGGGGGCATGAACACTCCATAGCTAATCGAGGCGGCGAAACAAATTGGAGTGTGCCAACATGGCGTTTGAACTGCCTTCCCTCCCCTATTCCACCTCCGCACTGGCCGAAGCTGGCATGTGCCAGGAAACGCTGGAACTGCATCACGGCAAGCATCACCAGGCCTACGTGACAGCGTTGAACGGCTTTGTTGAGAAAAACGCGGACCTGCAAGGCAAGTCCCTCGATGAGATTGTTAAGCTTTCTCACAACAAGCCCGATTTGGCTGGCGTGTTTAACAACGCCGGTCAGCATTGGAACCACGGCCTGTTCTGGGAGAATCTAAGCCCAACCGGCGGCAAGATACCTGGCAAGCTGGAAAAGAAGATTGCCGAGGATTTCGGTTCCGTAGACGCTTTCAAGGATGCCTTCAAGGCCGCCGGCGTAGGTCAGTTCGGCTCCGGTTGGGCTTGGCTGGTGCTGGCTGCTGACGGCAGGTTGAAGGTGACCAAGACCCCGAATGGCTCCAACCCGCTCGCCACCGGCGAGGGCAAGGTGCTGTTGGCGCTGGATGTGTGGGAGCACAGCTATTATCTGGATTTCCGCAACCGGCGCCCGGACTACATCACCAACTACCTGAACAAGCTGGCGAACTATGAGTACGCTGAAGCTCAACTCTGATCTGAGCTGAGCTGCCCACAGAACCCTCGGTGCCTTGGCTCCGGGGGTTTTCTTTTACAGATTCTTGATGAAATAGCGGACGGACTTGCCGCGACCTGGTAATTCGGCGCTTCCCGCCTGCACAAACCCAAACTTGGCATGAAATGCATCCGACGCCAGGTTTGGCGGCTCGGCATTGATCTCGCATGTCACAAACTCATACTCTGCCGCGCGGGCGGCGGCGAAGAGCGCATTATACAGCGTCGCGGCATGGCCCTGACCGCGTGCATGGTCAGCGGTAACGATGCGATCGATATAGATAAAACGCTGAAAACGTTGGCGAAACCATAAGAAGTTTTCAGATAGATATGCCCCGTCCTGGTCGAAGGCGATAAGAAACGATGCCGTGCCTATATTCTGAGCGAAAAAAGCATTGGCAATGAGGTGCCGGAAATGCGCTTCATCGGCAAAGGAGAGTTCCAGCGCATGCTGGTTATTCAGGATGCGCAGAGCTTCCAGGCTGGGGCTGGCGAGGGTAAGTGGTGTGGGCATGCTCGTTGCGTCGCATTTCGGCGACGCAAGCGCAAGCGCGGCGAAGACAAACGGCTTCGCCGCGCGCGTATAACGTGGTTCAGCAGTCCAAAGTGGCCTGCCGCTCCCAGCTTGACAGGTGGGCGGCGTATTCGTTCCACTCGGCGTGTTTGAGCTTGGCGTAGGACTTGACGAAGGATTCACCCAACGCCGCCGCTAGAACAGGGGAGTTTTCAAAAG
>JAKBCH010000082.1 GCA_021808055.1 Pseudomonadota bacterium
CCACAATGTCAGACTGCACATCGCCATCATAATTCTTGCACGCCCACACATAGCCGCCGCTCCATTTCAGGGCGCAGGCCACCATGTCGTCGATCAGCCGGTGCTCATAGGTCAGCCCGGCCTTGTCGAACTCGGCCTTGAACTCCTCGTTGAAAATGCGCTCGAAGGTATCTTTAAAGAACCCGTCATAGCCCTTCAGAATCGTATTCTTGGTGGAAAGGTAAACCGGGTAATTCCGCGCCAGCCCATAATTAAAGCTCGCCCGCGCAAACCCTTCAATCGATTTCAGCGTGTTGAACATGCCCATCGCCACACCGGGGCCGGTGAAGTCGTGCACATCCATGGTCACAGGCTGCCCGCCTTCCGGGGTGAACACGAGTTGCAGCTTGCCGGGGCCGGGCACCTTGTAATCGGTGGCGCGGTAAATGTCGCCATAAGCATGGCGGCCGACAACAATCGGCTGCGTCCAATGCGGTACCAGCCGGGGGACGTTCTTGCAGATGATCGGCTCACGGAAAATGGTGCCGTCCACGATATTGCGGATCGTCCCGTTCGGGCTCTTCCACATCTTCTTCAGGCCGAATTCCTCCACCCGCGCTTCGTCGGGCGTAATGGTGGCGCATTTCACGGCCACGCCATATTGCTTGGTGGCGTTAGCGGCATCAACCGTCACCTGGTCGTCGGTCGCATCACGGTGCTCAATGCCAAGGTCGAAATATTTAAGGTCGATGTCGAGATAGGGCAGAATCAGCTTCTCTTTAATAAACCCCCAGATAATCCGGGTCATTTCATCCCCGTCCATCTCCACAACCGGCGTTTTAACTTTGATTTTGGCCATTTCAGCTCTCTCTTCATCCACTGCGCATCACATACCATTCCCGCCGCGCTGCACAACCCTGGGTCAACCCGTCTCGCGCATGGACGACCCGCGCCCAAGCCGCTAGGAGAAGCAGGATTAGATGTCTCAAAAGTGAGGGTGAAATGAGCGGACGGATTGCCGCAAAAATCGACTGGGCAAGCGACTGGGACCGCGACGCTGCCCTAACCACGGCCAAGCTGCTGCTGGAAATCAAGGCGGTTAATTTCCGCCCCGAGGAGCCCTACACGCTCACCTCCGGCTGGAAATCCCCGGTCTATATTGATTGCCGTAAGATCATCTATTTCCCCCGCGCACGGGCCAAAATCTGCGACCTGGCGGTGGAAAAAATCAGCCGGCATATTGGCTACGAGGCCATTCAGGCCGTCGCCGGCGGCGAAACCGCAGGCATCCCCTTCGCCGCCTGGATCGCCGAGCGCATGCACGCCCCCATGGCTTATGTCCGCAAAAAGCCCAAGGGTTTTGGCAAAAACGCGCTCATTGAAGGCGATGTGCCGGAGGGCCTGAACACCCTGCTGGTGGAAGACCTCACCACAGATGGCGGCTCCAAAATCCAGTTCGCCAATGCGCTGCGCGATGCCGGGGCCATCTGCAACCATACCTTCGTGGTGTTCTTCTACGGCGTGTTCCCTGGCTCGTTTGAGACGCTGGAGAGCATGAACATCTCGCTCCACCATCTCTGCACCTGGTGGGATGTTCTGGAAGCCGCCAAGAGCCAGCCTTATTTCTCGGATGCCGCGCTCTCCGGCGTGCGCAAATTCCTGGAAAACCCCATGGCCTGGTCCGCCGCCCATGGCGGTGTCGCTTCGGCCCAGGAAGCGCTGGACTATAAGCTCGGCAAAAAGGGCTAGCCATGCCGGGTGAGCAGGCAAACCATCTGCTCATCTTCGGCCTGGGTTATTCCGGCCGGGCCATTGCCCGTGCCGCAATGGTAGCGGGCTGGCAGGTCAGCGCAACATTTCGCGGTGAAACGTCGCCGGAACCCGGTGTGGCGCTGGTGCCATTCACAAAAGCCGCCTCGGTCATCGCCGCCGCCACGCATATCCTCTCCACCGCGGCTCCGGATGAAACCGGTGACCCGGTTCTGGCCCGCTACCACGCGGCCTTAAAATCCGCGCCTGCCAAATGGCTCGGCTACCTCTCCACCACCGGCGTTTATGGCGATGCCGGGGGTGCCTGGGTGGATGAAACCACCAAGCCCAACCCCGGCTCCGCCCGCACCCAACGCCGCGTTGCCGCCGAGCATGGCTGGGTGGCACTTGGCAAACCGCTCGCCATCTTCCGCCTCGCTGGCATTTACGGCCCTGGCCGCTCGATGCTGGACGATCTACGCACAGGGCAGGGGCGGCATGTGCTCAAACCCGGCCATCTCTTTGGCCGCATCCACCGGGAGGACATCGCCCAAGCCGTCCTTGCGGCCCTGCGCCAAAACGCCACCGGCATCTTTAATTTATCAGATGACGAGCCCGCCACCCCGTCCGATGTGGTGCAGGAAGCCGCCCGCCTGCTCGGCATCGCCCCGCCACCCCCCGTGCCCTACGAGCAGATCGCCAAAACCATGTCGCCCATGGCGCTCAGCTTCTGGGCGGAAAACCGCAAGGTCGCTTCGGAAAGCACAAAATCTCGCCTCGGCCTCGCCTGGCGCTACCCCACATACCGGCAGGGCCTAGCCGCCATCCTGGCCGACGAGCGTGCCGACGACATCACATAGCAGTGCTAATTCCTCAGGTGCGGAAAGCTGGTGGTCGCCGTTTTTTATAAACGTCAGTCGCACGTCCTGGCTCGCCAGGTTTTCCAACAGTTTCAGGCTCTGCCGCCAGGGCACGGCATCGTCACGCATCCCGTGCAGAATCCGCACCTTGCAGGTCACCTCAATCCGGCTCGTCATCACCAGAAACGCCGCGCTCCGCTCAATCAGCTTCAGCGAAAAGGGCAGGGGATCGCCATAGTCAGATGGCTTGTAAATCATCCCCGTCTTCTGAATTTCCGCTTTCATCGCCGCGGGCAATTCAACAGCCAGCATGGCGGCGGTGAAATCCGGTGCAGGTGCCAGCAGCACCATGCCCTTCAACCGTGCCCCCAGCTTTGGCCCCAGCAGCAGCGAAATCCACCCGCCCATGGAAGAGCCCACCAGCACCACATCGCGCTCCGGTGCCACCTGTTCCAGCACAAATTCCGCATCAGCCGCCCAGTCGCCAATGCCGTTTTCAATAAACACCCCGCCGGACTTCCCATGCCCGGCATAATCAAACCGCAGCATCGCCCTCCCGCGCGCCCTGCACCATGCCTCCAACGCCAACGCCTTGGTGCCTGCCATGTCCGAAGCATAGCCAGGGCAGAACATCACCAGCGGGCCTTCCCCCGCCAGAAACTCATAAGCCAGGTCGATTCCTGGCAGACGTGACACATAACTCATGGCAATCTTCCCTCAACCCTGGTAGCGCGCAGCCTATGATTGATCGCCCGCGAACGATTCTCCAGGTGCTGCCCAAACTTGATGCCGGGGGCGCGGAAAGGGTCGCCATCGAAATCGCCGAGGCCGTGAGTCTTGCCGGGCATCGCTCCATCATCGCGGCGGAGGATGGCCGCCTTTCCACCCATGCCATCCGCGCCGGGGTGGAGCTGCTTCACCTCAACCTTTCCACCAAAAATCCTTTTAAAATATGGCGCAATACCAAAAAACTCCGCGCCATCATCAACGAGAACCAGGTGGACCTCGTCCATGCCCATTCCCGCGCTCCGGCCTGGTCAGCCTACCGCGCCGCCCGGCACGTCGGCATTCCCTTCGTCACCACCTATCACGGCACTTATGGCGAAAGCTCCCGCCTGAAAAAGCGTTATAACCGCGTCATGGCGGCGGGGGACCGCGTGGTCGCCGTGAGTCACTTCATTGAAAATCTCATAAAATCCCGCTACAAGATTGATCCTAAAAAAATCCGCGTCATCCATAACGGCGTGGATTTACATAAATTTGACCCCGCCTCCGTGCGCGGAGACCGCGCCGTGCGCCTCGCCAAAGAGTGGCGGATTGAAAACGGCCAGCCCGCCATCCTGCTGCCCGCCCGGCTCACCGCCTGGAAAGGCCAACGCCTGTTCATCCGCGCGCTGGCAAAAATGCGACATAATGAGGCGGTTGGCATCCTCATTGGCTCAGACCAGGGGCGGCATAAATACACGCAAGAGCTGATGGCCCTGGCGGAGACCCTCGGTGTCGGTGGCCGCCTGCGCCTCGCGGGCCATGTCGAGGATATGCCGGCTGCCCTCAAACTCGCTGACATTGTGGTAAACTGCTCCACCGAACCGGAAGCCTTTGGCCGCACGATCATCGAGGCCCAGGCCATGGGCAAAATTGTCGTCGCCTCCGGCCATGGCGGCGCGCATGAAACCATCATTCCGGATGTTAGCGGCTTCCTGGTTCCGCCCAACGACGATGCCGCGTTGGCCGCGACCTTTGACGCCATTCTTGACGGCGATATCGATCTGCGCCTCGCCTTCGGCGTCCGCGCACGGGGGGATGTCGGCGCGCGTTTCTCGCTTGCCGCAATGCAGACGCGTCATCTCCAGCTTTACGCGGAGCTGCTCGGCTAATGCGCGTGCTGGTCATCCGCCACGGTGCTTTTGGCGATATCGTGATGACCTTCCCGGCCTTTGCCGCCATCCGCGCGCGCCATGCGCAGGACGAGATCACCCTGCTCACCACCAAAGCTTATGCCAATCTGCTCAGCGCCAGCCCCTGGTTCGATAACATCGAAATCGACGACAAGCCCGATTGGTGGAACATCCCCGGCCTGTTGCGGCTGAAACGCCAGCTTTCCGGCTTCGGCATGGTGTATGATCTGCAAACCTCCGGCCGCTCCACCCGTTATTTCTCTCTGGCAGGCCGCCCGCCCTGGTCTGGCATTGCGCGCGGTTGCCAGTTCCCGGATGCCGCCAATCGTGAAACCCTGCACAGCCGCGAGCGCCTGGAACAGCAGCTCCGCCTCGCCAGGCTGCCTACGCCTTTGCCCGCCCCTGATCTTTCCTGGCTCGCGGGAGATATCTCCGGCCTGAACCTGCCGCCCGCTTATGCGGTTCTCGTTCCCGGTGCCGCGCCGCATCGGCCGGAAAAGCGCTTCCCGGCGGAGAAATTCCGTGAGGTCGCCGCGGCCCTGCATCTGCCCGTTGTTGTTGTCGGCACCGGCAGCGAACAGCCTTTGGCTGAGGCCATCGGTGGCATCGACCTCACCGGCAAAACTGATTTCTTCCAGCTCGCCTCGGTGTTCCGGGGCGCGTCGCTGGCCATCGGTAACGATACCGGGCCGATGCATCTTGCCGCCGCGCTGGGCGTGCCCTGCATCTCGCTGTTTTCCGCGGCGTCAGAGCCCGCCCGCACAGCCCCCCGCGCCCCGGATGGCGGCTGGCCGGTCATTCTGCGCGCCCCCACCCTGCAAGAGCTGCCGGTTGCACAAGTGCTTGAGCGCCTGCCATAACCCCGCCTGACTGTTCACCAGCTTATAGAGAGACGCCGATGCCCGCCATTACCCTGCCAGACGGAACCAAACGCTCGTTCGAGATCGCGGTAACGGGCACGGCCATCGCCGCCGCCATCGGGCCTGGCCTCGCCCGCGCGGCCCTGGCCATGGAGGTGAATGGCAAGCCGATGGACCTTTCACGGGAAATTACCGAGGATGCGTCGGTGAAGTTCATCACCCGCAAGGACGATGCAGCACTTGAAATGATCCGCCACGATGCTGCGCATGTGCTGGCCGAGGCCGTGCAGGCGCTGTTCCCCGGCACGCAGGTAACCATCGGCCCCTCGATCGAGAACGGCTTTTATTACGATTTCTATCGCAACGAACCTTTCACCCCCGCGGACCTCCCGGCCATCGAAGGCAAAATGCGCGAGATCATCGCCCGCAACGCCAGTTTCGCCCGCGAGGAATGGGACCGGCAGGAGGCGATCAAATTCTTTGAAGGCAGGGGCGAGCGTTTCAAGGCCGAGCTGATCCGCGACCTGCCGGAAAGCGAGACCATCACCATCTACCGCCAGGGCGAGTGGCTGGATCTGTGCCGTGGCCCGCATATGCGCTCCACCGGCGATATCGGCTCCGGCTTCAAACTGATGAAAACCGCCGGAGCCTATTGGCGCGGTGATTCCAAAAACCCGATGCTTTCGCGCATCTACGGCACCGCTTGGCGCGACAATAAAGAGCTGGAAGCTTATCTGCACCAGCTTGAGGAAGCCGAGCGCCGCGACCACCGCAAAATTGGCAAGGAGATGGACCTCTTCCACATTCAGGAAGAAGCCACCGGCAGCATTTTCTGGCACCCGAAAGGCTGGAAGCTCTACCGCATTGTGGAAGCCTATATCCGCCGCCGCCAGGAAGCAGGCGGGTACGAGGAAGTGCGCACCCCGCAACTGGTGGACCGTAAATTATGGGAGCTCTCCGGCCATTGGGATAAATACCGCAAGAACATGTTCATCGCCGAGGTGGCGGAGGAAGACACAACCCTCGCCTTGAAGCCAATGAACTGCCCCTGCCATGTGCAAATCTTCAACCAGGGCCTGCGCTCTTACCGCGAACTCCCCATCCGCATGGCCGAATTTGGCGCCTGCCACCGCTACGAGCCCTCCGGCGCGCTGCACGGCATCATGCGCTTGCGCGCCTTCACCCAGGACGACGCGCATATCTTCTGCATGGAAGACCAGATCGCCGACGAGACGGTGAAATTCGTCGCCCTGCTGGAGAGTGTCTACAAGGATTTCGGCTTCGAGAGCTTCACGGTCAAATTCTCCGACCGCCCGGAGGTTCGCGCCGGGGCGGATGATGTCTGGGACCGAGCCGAGGGCGCGCTAAAGGCCGCCTGCGAAAAGGCGGGGGTGAATTATACGCTCAACCCAGGCGAGGGCGCGTTTTACGGCCCGAAACTGGAATTCGTGCTGCGCGACGCCATTGGGCGAGACTGGCAATGCGGCACCATCCAGGTGGATTTCGTGCTGCCCGAGCGGCTAGATGCGGAATATGTCACCTCCGAGAGCAGCCGTGCGCGCCCGGTGATGCTCCACCGCGCGATCATCGGCAGCTTTGAGCGGTTTCTCGGCATCCTGATCGAGCAATATGCCGGGCGCTTCCCGCTCTGGCTGGCTCCGACGCAGGCCGTGGTCGCCACCATCGTCTCCGATGCTGATGATTACGCTGCCGAAGTCACGAACACCTTACGCGAAGCCGGGCTGGCGGTGGAGCTGGACATTTCCAACCAGAAAATCCAGGCGAAAATCCGCGACCATTCCCTGCACCACGTGCCGAATATTTTGGTAGTGGGCCGCAAGGAGGCTGAGGAGCGCAAGGTGGCCCTGCGCCGCCTCGGCGGTGCCGCGCAGGAAATTCTTACCCTGGAAGAAGCCGTCGCGCTGTTAAAAACCGAAGCCACCCCACCGGATCAACGTTC
>JAKBCH010000001.1 GCA_021808055.1 Pseudomonadota bacterium
GAGCACTTCCTGCGCCCCGGCGGCATCCTGCTCCTCGCGCACAATCTGCGCGATTTTTGAAAGCACACGCTGGCCCATCGGCAGCCAGGCATAAATGCCCGAGGCCATCTGCCGCACCATGCCCGCGCGCAGCATCAGCCGGTGCGAGACGATCTGCGCTTCAGCAGGTGTTTCCTTGAGGGTAGGGATCAGGCTTTTAGAGAGACGCATGAGAGACCTTAAAACAGGGATTGAGGCGTTTCAGTGACCCGCACCTTGGGTGGCGCGGCTTCTTGGACGGGTTGCAGCCAACGATTAACGGCACGGCGGCAGGGCTGTTCAACAAACCCGCGCAGCATAATGGCGAGAATGAAGGTGAGCGCTGTCATGATAGCGGCAAACAGCAACTTTTCCTTGGTAGGCTGCCAGCCAAAGTGCTGGAAGCCCCGCATGGTGAGCATCTCGGCGATGGCGAAGCTCATATAGAAGCAATAAGACAGCAAACCCAGGAAATGCAGCACCGGGCGGCGGCCCAGCACCGACGGGCGCTCGGCATCAGCGTGCAAATAAAATGTGAAAATCAGTGCCCAAAGCCCAATGACAGTGACGAGATCGACGCCCAAAACCCCGCCCACCAGCAGCAGCAGCCCGCCGAGCCATAAACATGCCTGGCGGGCGAAGGCGATATCAGCCGCCGCCGCAGCAACCCGGCAGGCGGCCATGCCCGCGATGAATTCTGGGAAAAAACGGAGAAGCCCCGTGCTAAAGGCGAGGTTCAAACTATGGCCGGAGTAAAAATAAATAACACCCAGAATGGGAAAAACCGCAATCGCCACCTGCAAGGAGACGTCGCGGCTAAAATAGGTGAGGGTCAGCGCGAAAAACGGGAACAACAGATACCCGGCCCATTCCGAGCTGACCGACCAGGCCGGATAGTTCCAGGCACCGAAATGATCAGCCCCCCAGCCTTGCACCAGAAACAGATTCTCCAGCAGCGTGGTGAAGCCAAAGCGCTGCGGCGAATGTGGCGGCATGCCGAT
This sequence comes from Pseudomonadota bacterium, assembly GCA_021808055.1. Next base: position 1,020 of record JAKBCH010000001.1, read on the forward strand.
TGCGGCACCGCCGCCCACCAGTGCCAACAGGAGAAGGATGGTGGCCAGATGCACCGGGTAAATCCGCGCCAAACGCTTGGCGTAAAACCGCAGCACCACATCTTTATTGGCCCAGTGAAACTCCGCTTCAACCATGTTCTTTGGCACAGCGTCGAACTCACGATGCGTGTGCAGCAAAATCAGCCCGGAGAGGATGAAAAATCCATCCACGCCCATATAACCATGGGTGATCATCGCCGAGATCGGCCCCAGCGCCTGAGCAAAATGCAGATGCAAATTAACGTGATAGATAAAAACCCAGGCCGCGAAGGCGGCACGGCAGATCGTAAGGTCGGTGATGTCTGACTTCTGACTCATCGGCACCCCTGCTCTAGATCAATCCCGCCGCAGATAGAAGCAGCGACACCTCTCATACGCAGGAAAAGCCGCCAAAAAAAGAAGCCCGCCAGCCCAAATAGGGCGGCGGGCCAAGTTCAGGGAGGAAACGCCAGTCACACGGCAGGATGAAGAGCAAACCTTCACCCTAAAGGTATAATGCGCTGCAGCATGACGTTTGGTCCAGAAAAAACGCATGAAAAAACGAGGAAATTTTAGGCTATCAGACATTAAATGATCAAATTAAGCACTGATTACGCAGTTTGTGCCATTTTTTGCATAGTTTTTAGTCAAACACGAAGAATATGCACGTCTACGAGCGGGCGCTTGCCCAACGGTTTGCCGACAATGCGGCGCAATGCCGCCCTGGCCGCATCGGTGAAGGCCGCTTCATCCTGGCGCAGAGCTGGGGCCAGATCCTCTAGCACATCCTGAAATTCCCGCTCAAAGGCCTGGCGCTGCTTGGCTTCCAGCTCATCCAGCAGACCTGGGGCGGAAAGCCTTGGCGTGCCTTGCAACCGGCCTTTGGAGTCAATGGCGAAACTGCCGACGACAACGCCGTTGAATAACATGCGTTTGCGCGCGGAAAGCACGCCGTTTTTAAGCGGCACCACCTTGGCACCATCCACCGCTAAGCGGCCTGTGGGCACTGAATCCACCACGGCGGGGCCATTGCCGGTGAACAGCACGACATCGCCATCTTCCACCAGCAGGGTGTTGATGCCGCATTCCTGCGCCAAAGCCGCCTGGGTGGAGAGATGCCGCCACTCGCCATGGGTGGGGATCACGCATTTTGGCCGCACCAGCTTGTAGAGCTTGCGCAGCTCCTCCCGCGCCGGATGGCCCGAGACATGCACCTGCTCGTCTCCATCCACAATCACCTGCACCCCGCGCCGGGAGAGCCGGTCTTGCACCGCGGATACCGCACGCTCATTGCCAGGAATGGTGCGGGAGGAGAAAATCGCCTTATCCCCCTGCCCCAACACGGCATAGCGGTGTGTGTCCGCCGCGATGCGCGCCATGGCCGAGCGCGGCTCACCCTGGCTACCAGTAACCAGCAGGAGGATATTGTCATCCGGGATCGCGCCGATTTCCTCTTCCGGCACAAAATCCGGCACATCTTTGAGGTATCCGGCTTCCTGCGCCGCGGTGATGTAATTGTTCAGGCTACGGCCCACCAGCGCGATATGCCGGCCGGCGATTTCAGCCGCCGAGATGATGCTGGCCACCCGCGCCACGTTGGAAGCAAAGCAGGTAACCGCCACCCGGCCGGAAAGCTCCGGCAGCAACGCCTCGAAGCTTTTTTTTACATCCAGCTCTGAGCCTGAAAACCCTTCCACCATGGCGTTGGTGGAATCAGAAACAATTGCCATTACCCCCGCATCGCCGAGCGCCTTCAATGCCGCCTCGTCTGATACATCGCCGATGACGGGCGAGGCATCGAACTTCCAATCCCCGGTATGCAACACGGTGCCGTAGCTGGTGGTGATGGCCAGCGCCTGCGCCTCAGGTGTGGAATGCGTCATGCGGATATAGCGCAGGCTGAAAGGGCCCAGCGCAAACGCGCTTCCCGGTGGCAGCACATGCAGCTTCACATCGCGCTGCAACCCGGCTTCCTGCAATTTGCGACGAATAACCGCGGCGGCGAAGGGTGTGGCGTAAACCGGGCAGCGCAATTGCGGCCACAGCCGGGCTATGCCGCCAATATGGTCCTCATGCGCATGGGTAATAACCAAACCCAGCAGGTCATCCCGTTGTTGGGCGATGAAGGCCGGGTCCGGCAGCAGAATTTCCGTCTCTGGATTGTCTGCCCCGGAGAAACCCATGCCGCAATCCACGGCGAGCCACGCGCCGTCGCAGCCATAGAGGTTGAAATTCATCCCGATCTCGCCGGTGCCACCGAGGGGGACGAAGATGAACCCGCTTTCAGCCTCGTCCATGGCCGGGGCGGCCTTGCCTTTGGATTTAGCCACGAACGGGTCTGCTCCTATACTTGGTCATTCAGTATCCAGAAACCGCGCGCGGTCGCGCGGCAAAGAGGCTGGCATATTGCGCGCGGAAAGCAGGCGCAACCCTTCCAATGTCAGGTCTGGGTCGATAGCGGTAAATTTGCTGGTGCCCTCGGCGAAAAGCGGGGCCAGACCGCCAGTGGCGATGGCTTTCAATTTGGCACCAAACTCGCCCTCGATCCGGGCGAGCAGCCCTTCAATAAGCCCGATATAGCCCCAATAGATGCCTGATTGCATGGCGGGAACCGTGTCTCGCCCAATAACCACATGCGGCCGGCCAATGCCGATGCGCGGCAGCCGAGCGGCAGCCTGGTGCAGCGCCTCGATGGAAAGATTGATGCCAGGAGAGATAGCGCCGCCAATATAGGCGCCGGTTTCATCCACCACATCGAAGGTGGTGGCGGTGCCGAAATCCACCACCACCAAAGGACCCCGGTAATGCACATGGGCGGCCAGCGCGTTTAGCAACCGGTCAGCGCCCACGCCTTCGGGGTTGTCGGTTTTTATCTCGAAACCCCAGTTCAACGAATCCCTGGCGATCAGGGGTTCGGTGAGGAACCATTCCCGGCAGAGCCGGCGCAGATGGTAGAGGGCCGCTGGTACCACCGTGCCGATCACGGTTCCGGTGATGTCCTCGGCCGAGATCCCCGCGCGCCTCAGCAGCACATCCAGCCAGACGCCATATTCATCCGAAGTGCGCTGGGCGGAGGTGGCAAGCCGCCACTTGCCCCGCCATTCTGAACCGTCATGCACCGCGAACACGATATTTGTGTTGCCCGCATCAATCACCAAAAGCATTCCGCCCTCCTTGGATTACCCGCCCCCCAGCAGCACATCTCCAGTATTGATGGTCTCGATACGATCTTCGCACTGCAACAGCAATTCACCGGCCTCTGACAAACCCGCAAAAAAGCCAGTACGGCGCTGCCCGGCATGGGCGATTTCCATTGGCGTGCCTGGGGCATGGCCGCGTTTCAGCCATTCTTCCCGGATTTGCGCGCCGGGCGCTTCCAGCCATTTCTCCAACCGTGCGAGAATAGCGTGAGCGGCAGTTTCCGGTGAAATATCCAGCCCTTGGGCGGCAAGGGCCATTGTGCGCCGGCCAGGAATTTCCGGTGCGGCGGCAAGGTTTATGCCGATGCCGATGGCCAGCCAGTCCAGCGCGGTTTCGGCGGGTGTGGCGTCTATCAGGATTCCGGCCATCTTGGCACCGCCGCACAGCACATCATTCGGCCATTTAAGGGTGAGGTTTTCAGCCCCCAACCCTTCCAGCGCCTCAACCACCGCAATGCCGGAGATAAGCGAAAACAACCCCGCCTGCGCCGCGGGGCGCTTGGGGCGCAGCAGAATGGAGAGGTTCAGATTGCCTTCCGGCGCGCTCCACGCCCGCCCGCGCGAACCACGCCCGGCTGTCTGCTTCAGGGCCAGAACCGCGAGCCCGGCAGGCTCCCCTGCCCTAGCCCGTTTTATGATCTCGTCGGAGGTCGACCCCAGCTCGGGATAAATCTCCAGCCGCCAGAAGCTCAACCCATCAGGGCTTTCGCGGCTTCGCCTGCCAGCGCCATCAGCGGGCCGGGAATGACCACGAAGAAGATTGTGGCGAAGGCACCAACCGCCATCACAAAGCCTGCACCGGCAGAAGTCTTGTCGAAGCCCGGCTTGCCCTTGTCGAAATACATCACCTTGATGACGCGCAGATAATAGAAGGCGCTGATGACGCTGGCGATGATACCGATGATGACAAGCGTGTCGTAACCCGCGTTGAAGGCGGTGTAGAACACGTAGAGCTTGGCGAAGAAGCCCGCCAGCGGCGGAATGCCTGCCATGGACCACATGAATACGGCAAATGCGAAGGCAAAGCCCGGATGCTCGGCGGCAAGCCCGGCGAGATCGCTGATTTGCTCAACCGCCTGGCCGTTGCGCCGCATGGCGATAACGCAGGCGAACGCGCCGAAGGACATCACCACATAAATCGCGATGTAAACCAGGCTGGCCTGAATGCCGCCCGCCGTGCCGGTCACCAGCCCCATCAGCGCGTAGCCCATATGGCCGATGGAGGAATATGCCAGCAGACGCTTGATGTTGCTCTGCCCTATGGCTGCCAGCGCGCCGACAGCCATGGAAAGCACCGCGATGATCTGAATCAACATTTCCCACTGGCCGGTGAGGTGGGCGAATGGCCCGGCCATAACCGAGAGAAACAGCGCCAGGGCGGCGGCTTTGGGGGCCGTGGCAAACAAGGCGGTGACGGAGCTGGGCGAGCCCTCATACACATCCGGCGCCCACATATGAAACGGTGCCGCGGAGATTTTGAACGCCAGCCCGGTGAGCACAAACACCACACCGACAATGGTGCCGGTGCCAGCACCGGCACGGAACACTTCTCCCAGCGCCGCGAAATTCGTGGTGCCAGCGAAGCCGTAAACCAGCGAGATGCCATAAAGCAGTAAACCAGAAGCCAACGCGCCGAGCACGAAATATTTCAACCCCGCTTCCGTGGAGCGCACTGAATCCCGCGCCATGGCGGCACAGATGTAGAGGGCGAGGGATTGCAGCTCGAACCCGATATAGAGCGACATCATATCGGCGGCGGAGATCATCACGATCATGCCGATCACCGCGAACAGCACCAAAATCGGGTACTCGAACCGGGCGATCTTCTCGCGCTTGTTATAATCCACCGAGAGGATGAGCGCCGCGATGGCGGCGAGGTAGACGAGGCTATCCGCATAGCGGGTGAACAGGCTGGTTTTGAGCAGCCCGCCAAACAGCAGGGAGTCCGGCACTTGGAGCGAGAGCATGGCCGCTGCGACGAGCAGCACGATGGCACCAGCGGTCACGGATTGGGTTGTGTCCCTGGATTTTATCAGCACGCCACCAAGCAGCAGCACCATGCCGCCAATCCCAAGAAACAACACTGGCAGAAGAGAGAGGAAATTGGTCATTTCGTGGTCACCATGGCCAGCGCCATATGCGGGTTGAGGGCTGCGGTGTGTGCCTGCACCAGGGCGGCAATCGGCGCATCGAACGAATGGGTGAAGCTGGAGGGATACACGCCCAGCCACATCACCAAAGCCGCCAGCGGCAGCAGCATGGCGTATTCACGGGCTGTCAGATCTTTCAGCGCCGCGAGGTCTGGCCGGTTATATTTCTCGAACAAAACGGCCCGCACCAGCACCAGCGAGTAGGTAACGCCAAGCACCATGCCCGCACCACCCAGCAGCGAGACCCAGAAATTCACCTTCAGCGCACCGACGATAACGAGGATTTCACCGATGAAGCCAGACGTGCCCGGCAGGCCCATATTGGCCAGCGTGAACAGCATGAGAGCCGCAGCGAAAACCGGCATGTTCCGCGCAAGCCCACCGAGGTTTTTCAGTGCCAGACTTTCACCACGCGCGGTGATGATGCCCGCGCAAATAAACAGCCCGGCGATAACGATGCCGTGGCTGAGCATCTGGAACAAAGCGCCCTCAATGCCTTCCACCGTAAAAGTGAACAGCCCGATGATGATGACACCCATATGCGCGACGGAGGAATAGGCGATCATGCGCTTCATATCCGTCTGCGCCAAAGCCACATAGGAAATGTAAATCACCGCGACCACACCAAGCACGAACATCACCGGCTCAAACGCGGCGGAAGCCTGTGGCAGCATGGGAATGGCGAAACGCAGGAAACCATACGCGCCCATTTTGGAAAGCACGGCCGCCAGCATGATGGTGCCGGGCACCGGGGCCTCGCCATACGCATCCGGCAGCCAGGTGTGCAGCGGCCAAACCGCCGCCTTCACGCCGAACGCCGCAAGGAAGGCCAGGAACAACCAGGTTTGCGCGCTGGCGGGGATATTGGCATGGGCCATCACCGCCATGTTGGTGGTGCCCAGATTCCGCCAGATCCACACCACCGCCAGCAGCATGAACAGCGAGCCAGCCAGGGTGAACACAAAGAACTTCACCGCCGCATAAATGCGCTTCTCCCCGCCCCACACGCCGATGATGAGATACATCGGCAGTAGCACGGCCTCAAAGAACACATAGAACAGCACGAAATCGGTAGCGGCAAACATGCCGATCGTCATTGTTTCCAGCAGCAGCATCGCGGCGAAGAAACTGCGCGCGCGGGTTTTGATGCCACCGCTGGCGAGGATGGCGATGGGTGTGAGCGCCAGGGTCAGCATGATGAGGAACAGGCTGATCCCATCCACCCCCATGCGGTATTCAACGTTGATGCCGGAAAGCCAGGGCATCACCTCAACAAACTGGTAACCAGCAATGGTGGGGTTGAACTGTGACCATACATAAACGCCGAGCACCAGCACAATGAGCGAGAAGATAAGTGCGATGCGGCGGGCTTTGCATGCGGCTTTCTCGTCATCGCCGCTGAGCGTGGCGACCATAAAGGCCCCCAGCAGCGGCAAATAGGTGATGAGCGAGAGGATGGGGAAACCGAGCTGGTTCATGATCACTTCACCCAGATGAAGAGGCTGACGAAGACCAGCAGGCCGATCAGCATAATAAAAGCATAGAGTGCTATGGAGCCGGTTTGCAGCTTCACGGCCTGGGCCGAGGCATCCGCTGTGAGGGCGGCGAGGCCATTGGGCACACCGTCGATTACCTGGTCGTCACTGCGCCAGGCGAATTTTGCGAACCGAAGCGATGGCCGCACCAGCAGCGCATCGTAAATCTCGTCAAAGTACCACTTATTCAACAGAAAGCGGTAAAGCGGAGCCATGCCCTGGGCGAGCCTGCCGGGCAGCGAAGGCACCAGCAGGTAAAACAGCACCGCCACCAGAATGCCGATAACAGCCACCAGCAGCGGCGCCATTTTGGCAAGACCGGTCACGCTCTCCATGCTCAACATGCCGGAATTGGCCGCAACCGCGATGGAGCTGCCCCAGAAATTCTGGAACTGCGCACCAATGAAGAAAGGCTTCAGCACAAAGCCGCTGGCAAAAGCACCAACCGCCAGCACCAGCAGCGGCACCAGCATCACCAGCGGGCTTTCATGCACATGCTCTTGCACATGTTTGGGCGCGCGGGATTTGCCGGTGAACACCAGAAAGAACAAGCGCGAGGTGTAAAACGCCGTAAGCCCCGCCGCCGCCGTGCCGCAAACCCAGCCATAGGTGCCCGCGGCGGTGTGCGCGGCGAGGGCTGATTCCAACACCGCATCCTTCGAGTAATAACCCGAGAAAGGTGGAATGGCGATGAGCGCCAGCGAGCCTATGAGCATCATCGCGCAGGTGAAGGGCAGCTTGCCCCCCAACCCGCCCATCAGGCGGATATCCTGCTCGTCAGACATCGCATGGATAACCGAACCGGCGGAGAGAAACAGCAGAGCCTTGAACAACGCATGGTTGATGAGGTGGAACATCGCCACCGGATACGCGCCCACCCCCGCTGCCAGGAACATGTAGCCGAGCTGCGAGCAGGTGGAATAAGCGATGACGCGCTTGATGTCGTTTTGCACGCAGCCAATGGTGGCGGCGAAGAACGCCGTGCTGGCGCCGATGATGGTGATGAAACCCATAGCCTCCGGCGCGGCGTTGATGACCGGGGACATCCGCACGATCATGAACACGCCCGCAGCCACCATGGTGGCCGCATGGATGAGAGCGGAGATCGGCGTTGGGCCTTCCATCGCGTCCGCCAGCCAGGTGTGCAGGAAGATCTGCGCGGATTTACCCATGGCACCGATGAACAACAGGAAGGAGATAACCTCCAGCACCGGAAAGGCGGTGCCGAACAGCGTGTAATGCTGCCCAACATGAGACGAGACACCGGCGAAGATCACATCGAAATTCACGCTGCCGAAGGTGAAATAAACCAGCGCGATGCCAACGGCGAAAGCAAGATCGCCCACGCGGTTGACGATGAACGCCTTGATCGCGGCGTCATTCGCGGCCTTGCGGTCGTACCAGTAATTGATGAGCAGATAAGAGACGAGCCCCACACCTTCCCAGCCAAAGAAAAGCTGCACGAGGTTGTTGGCTGTCACCAGCATCAACATCGCGAAGGTGAACAGCGAGATATAGGACATAAAACGCTGCGGCGTTTCGTCATGCGCCATATAGCCCACGGAATAAACGTGAATGAGCATGGACACCACGCTCACCATCACCACCATCACCAGGCTGAGCTGGTCCTGGCGCAGGGTCCAATGCGGGGTGAAGCCGCCAACCTGAATCCAGGGTGCGATGGCCAGCGGCGATTGCACACCAAGGCGGAACGCGAACACCGCCGCGGCCGCGGAAACCAGCATGAACAATATGCTCGCCGCGATGGAAAGCTGCTTGCCCAGAACCGGGCGGGCGACGCCACAAAGGATGGAGCCAACGAGGGGTGCGAAAACGGCAATCAAAATGTACATTTTCAGCCCTTCATCAGCGTCACGTCCTCGACCTCGATCGAGCCACGATTACGGAAGTAGACAACCAGAATGGCCAGGCCGATCGCGGATTCAGCCGCCGCGACGGTTAGCACGAACATGGTGAAAACCTGGCCAACCATGTCGTGCAGGGCGCCTGAGAAGGCGACGAAATTAAGGTTGGCCGCAAGCAGGATCAGCTCGATCGACATCATGATGACGATGATGTTTTTCCGGTTCATGAAAATGCCGAAAATACCAATCACCAGCAGCATAGCCGAGACAACCAGATAATGCGAAAGTGGAACAATCATCAGAGCGTCTCCTCCGGCTGCTGTTCAGGCAGGGCCGCACCCGCGCCCAGCGGGGCACGCACCATGGCCAGGGTTTGCGCCGGGGTGCGGGCATGTTGCAGAGAAATATCCTGCTGCAAGGAGCGTTTGCGGTCCCGATGCGTCAGCACAATGGCACCGATCATCGCCACCAGCAGAATAACGCCGGAAAGCTGAAAGAGCGGCAGATACGAGGTGTAGATGAGCTGCCCCAGCGCCACCGTGTTGGAGACGTTATCCGGTGTGGGAAACAGCCTGTCGGCGCTGCCGGCGGGGGCTATGGCCCAGCTTCCGGCGATGAAGGCGAGCTCGGCAAACATGATGAGCGCCACCAGCGCGCCAACCGGCGCATAACGCTGAAAGCCTTCATGCAATGCCGCGAAATCCACATCCAGCATCATCACGACGAACAGGAACAATACCGCGACCGCGCCGACATAAACGATGACCAGAACGAAGGCCAGAAACTCCGCACCGGCCAGCAGAAACAGCACCGCGGCGTTCACGAAGCCAAGGATGAGGAACAGCACCGCATGAACCGGGTTGCGGCTGGTCACCACCATCACCGCCGATGCCAGCAGGAAGAAGGAGACGAGATAAAATGCGAGATTTTGGATCATGTTTCGCTGCCTTTACCGGTACGGCGCGTCCAGCTCGAGCCGTCTTGCCAGCTCCGGCTCCCAACGGTCGCCATTGTCCAGCAGCTTCTGCTTATCATAGAGAAGTTCCTCACGCGTTTCGGTCGCGTATTCAAAATTCGGCCCTTCGACGATGGCATCCACCGGGCAGGCTTCCTCGCACAAGCCGCAATAGATGCATTTCACCATATCGATATCGTAACGCGTAGTACGACGCGAGCCATCTTCGCGCGGCTCAGCCTCGATGGTGATGGCCTGGGCCGGGCAAACCGCCTCGCATAATTTGCAGGCGATGCAACGTTCCTCGCCATTGGGGTAACGGCGCAGCGCGTGCTCCCCCCGGAAACGGGCGGAGATGGGGTTCTTCTCGAACGGGTAGTTGATGGTCGCCTTGGGCCGGAAAAAATAGCGCAAGGTGATGCCAAGGCCGCAGAGAATTTCCCACAGCACCAGGCTCCATGTCCAACGGAGGACCTTGTTCATACTACTACTTCCTTACGCATTAGGCAGCCAACCGGCATATTCCATTACCCCCGCCACCGCGACGAGATAGACGAGCGAGATGGGCAAAAACACTTTCCACCCCAGCGCCATCAGCTGGTCGTACCGGTAGCGCGGCAGCGTGGCGCGAACCCATACAAAAACAAACAAGCAGATGAGCACCTTGAGAAGGAACCACAGCACACCGCCGGGCAGAAACGGCAGCGGCGAGAGCCAGCCGCCGAGGAACAACACCGTGGTCATGCCGCTGATCATGATCATATTCGCGTATTCGCCCAGGAAGAACAGCGCGAAGGACATGGCGCTGTATTCCACGAAGAATCCAGCGACAATTTCAGACTCGCCCTCGGCCAGGTCGAACGGCGCGCGGTTGGTTTCAGCCAGGCCTGAGATGAAGAAGATAACGAATAACGGAAACAGCGGCACCGCGAACCACAGATGCTTCTGCGCCAACACAATGGCGTTGAGGTTGAGGCTGCCCGCAAGGATCAACACCGTGACAATCACGAAGCCCATGGAGACTTCGTAGGAGACCATCTGTGCGGCGGAACGCAGCGCGCCAAGAAAAGCGTATTTTGAGTTGGACGCCCAGCCCGCGACAACCACCCCGTAAACGCCAAGCGAGGAAACCGCGAAAAGATAGAGAATGCCGACATTGATGTTGGCAATGCCCCAGCCATTATTCACCGGAATCACCGCCCAGGCGATGATGGCGAGCCCGAAGGTGATCATCGGCGCCAGCACAAACAATATCTTGTCCGCCCCGGTGGGGATGATGGTTTCCTTGGTCAGCATCTTCAACGCATCAGCAAAAGGCTGCCAAAGCCCGAACGGACCCACCACATTCGGCCCCTTACGGAGCTGAATGGCGCCCATCACCTTGCGCTCGAACCAGGTGAGGTAGGCCACGCCGATCAGCAGCGGCACCACCAGCGCCAGGGTTTTCAGAACCGTGAGGATCAATATCCCTAAATTCGTATCCCAAAACGGCATCATTCCGCGGCCTCCGCAAGGGCAGGTTTATGGGCGGCAACGCAGGCAGCCATGGTTGGGCTGGAGCGGCTGATCACGTCCGTCTGGTAGTAGTTCGGCAGTAGCGGTTTAAACACCACGCCGTTGAGCGCACCTGCAGCTGGAGCGGTTGTGTCTGTTCCCGCAAACCGGCGGAATTCTTCAGAAAAAACAGGATATTCCGCGTTCAAATGCGCGCGCAACTGCGCCAGATCATCATAAGGCAGCGCATGGCCGAGATAAGCCGAGATGGCACGCAATATCCGCCAATCCTCACGCGCATCGCCGGGCGGTTTTACAGCAATATAGCCTTGCTGCACCCGGCCTTCGGTGTTCACGTAAACGCCGTCTTTTTCCGTGTAGGCGGCACCGGGCAGAATCACATCCGCCCGCGCCGCACCGGCATCGCCATGATGGCCCTGATAGATCACGAACGTATTGGCGGGAATTTCGCGCACGGCCTCGGCATCCGCACCCAGCAGCCACAACACATCAGCGCCGCCCGCAAGCAGCGCCTTCGCGTCCATCGCGCCCTCACCCGGCAGGAAGCCGATATCCAGCGCGCCAACACGCGATGCCGCATGGTGCAACACATTAAAGCCATGCCATTCGGGCGTAAGCATGTTGAACTGCGCGGCGAGCTTCCAGGAAGCCGCGTGAACGGCGGCACCCTCTGGCCCGGCCAACGCGCCCGCACCCAGAATCACCATCGGCCTGGCGGCGTTCTTCAGCACATCAGCGAAAGAATGCGAACCATCCAGCAACGCCTGGAGCGCCTCCGCGCCCTCTCCCAGATGCTCGAACTTATACGTCAGGTCAGCCGCGTTGCCGATGACGCCAACCTTGAAGCCGCCAGCCAACCAGCGTTTACGGATACGTGCATTCAACACCGGCGCTTCGTGGCGCGGGTTGCTGCCGATGATCAGCAGCGCGTCAGCTTCCTCAATTCCGGCGATGGCGGAATTGAAAAGGTAAAACGCCCGCTTGGAGGCATCGAAATTTGAACCATCAATCCGGCAGTCGATATTCTTGCTGCCCATGGCCGCGAAGAATTCCTTCAACGCCAGCATGGATTCGACATCCGCGAGGTCTCCGGCCAGCGCGCCCATTTTGGCGGGGGCGGCGGCTTTCACCTTGGCGGCAATGGCAGCGAAAGCTTCTTCCCAGCTTGCAGCCCGCAATTTGCCCTTTTCACGAATCCAGGGGCGGTCCAGCCGGCGGCGCTTCAGGCCATCCACCGAGAAGCGGGATTTATCGCCCAGCCATTCCTCGTTCACATCATCATTGATGCGCGGCAGAATACGAAGCACTTCGGCACCACGGGCATCGATGCGGATATTCGCCCCCAGCGCGTCCAGCACGTCGATGCTGTCAGTCTTGCGCAGCTCCCACGGGCGGGCGGTGAAGGCATAAGGCTTGGAGGTGAGCGCACCAACCGGGCAAAGATCGATGATATTGCCGGAGAGTTCGGAGGTGAGCGCCTTTTGCACATACGTGCCGACCTTGGTTTCCTCACCGCGCTGGGTGGCACCCAGCTCGGCCACACCCGCCACTTCGGTGGTGAAGCGAATGCAGCGCGTGCAATGGATGCAGCGTGTCATCGTGGTGCGCACCAGCGGGCCCCAATCAGGCTGTGCCACGCTGCGCTTGTCTTCCTCATAGCGCGAGGTGTCGCGGCCATAGGCCACGGCTTCATCCTGCAAATCGCATTCACCGCCCTGGTCGCAGATCGGGCAATCCAGCGGGTGGTTGATCAGCAGAAATTCCATTACGCCACGGCGGCCCTTGCGGACCATTTCGCTATCCGTATGCACCACCATGCCATCCGCAACCGGCTGGCCGCAGGAGGCGACTGGTTTCGGCGGCATCTTCTCAATTTCCACAAGGCACATGCGGCAATTTCCCGCGATGGAAAGCCGTTCATGGTAGCAGAAACGTGGAATTTCGATGCCTGCGGCTTCGCATGCCTGGATCACGGTCGAGCCGTTCGGAACCTCGACCTCGATGCCATCGATTGTGAGCTTGGCCATGGCTTACTCCGCCGCCTGCGCCGCCACCGGCGGCTGATAATCGGTCGCGCGGGCTTCCACTTCCGGTCGGAAGGCGCGCATCATGCCCTGGATCGGCCAGGAAGCCGCCTCACCAAACGCGCAGATCGTGTGGCCCGCCACCTGGGTCGTCACCTGCTCCAGCAGATGAATATCCGCAAGGCTCGCCCTGTTCTGCACAATCCGGTCCATCTGGCGCATCATCCAGCCTGTGCCTTCACGGCACGGCGTACACTGGCCGCAGCTTTCATGCTTGAAGAATTTCGACAAACGCCAGATGGCCTTCACTACATCCACTGATTTATCCATGACGATGATGGCACCCGAACCCATCATGCTTTTCGAGGCCGCCAGGCTGTCGAAATCCATAATCTGGGTATCGCACATCGCCTTGTTCAGCACGGGGGAAGACGCACCGCCGGGGATGATGGCCTGAAGATTATCCCAACCGCCACGCACGCCACCTGCATGTTTCTCGATCAGTTCACGCAGCGGAATGCCGAGTTCTTCCTCGACATTGCAGGGGTTGTTCACGTGACCGGAGATGCAGAAAATTTTCGTGCCTGCATTTTTTGGGCGGCCAAGCCCCGCGAACCAGGCGGCACCGCGGCGCATAATGGTTGGAACACCCGCGATGGTTTCCACGTTGTTCACCGTGGTCGGGCAGCCATAAAGCCCCATCGCCGCCGGGAAAGGCGGCTTCATCCGCGGCATACCCTTTTTGCCTTCCAGGCTTTCCAGCATCGCGGATTCTTCACCGCAAATGTAAGCGCCGGCGCCACGCTGCAGCACGAGGTCAAAATCCCACCCCGAGCCTGCCGCATTCTTGCCCAACAAACCCGCTTCATAGGCTTCGTCGATTGCAGCCTGGAGAACCACAGCCTCGTTATAATATTCGCCGCGAATATAGATGAACGCCTTGTTAGCCCCCATCGCGAAGCTCGCGATCAACGCGCCTTCAATGAGCTTGTGCGGCTCATTGCGCATGATATCACGATCCTTGCAGGTGCCAGGCTCGGATTCATCAGCATTGATAACAAGGTATGAAGGCCGCCCATCGCTCTGCTTGGGCATGAAGGACCATTTCATGCCGGTGGGGAACCCTGCCCCCCCGCGCCCGCGCATACCCGAGGCTTTCATTTCCTCGATCAGCGCGTCGCGCCCGCGCGCGATGATCTCCGCTGTGCCGTTCCAGTCACCGCGCATCCGCGCTTGCGCCAGTGTCCAGCCTTTCTGGCCGTAGAGATTTTGATAGATGCGGTCTGAATCGTTCAGCATCAGCTCATTCCTCGGCAGCTTTGTTGGAGAGCAGAGACGTTTGCCCCGATGCCGGGGCGGAGGATGGGCGCCCACCCAGCGAGCCCGCCGGCGGCAATGGCTTACCGGCGCGCAGATCGTTGATCAGCGTCTCGGTCTTGGCCGCGTCCATATCCTCAAAATAATCGTCGTTTACCTGCAAAACCGGCGCGTTGACGCACGCCCCCAGGCACTCAACCTCTTTCAAGGTGAACAGCCCGTCCTCGCTGGTCTCGCCAAAATTCTTGATTCTGCCAGCGGATTTGCAAGCGTGCACAACCTCGTCTGAGCCGCGCAGCCAGCACGGCGTAGTGGTGCAAACCTGGAGATGATATTTGCCCACCGGCTCCAGGTTGAACATGGTGTAGAAGGTTGCGACCTCATAAACCCGCATGGGTGGCACACCGAGAATCTCGGCCACCTTATCCATCGCCGCACGCGGCAGCCAGATGGAGCCTGTTTGCGCCCCCATCTGCCTCTGCGCCAGATCGAGCAGCGATTTCACCGCACTCATCTGTCTGCCTTCCGGATATTTCTTAATCGCCTTCTCCACCAACTTCATGTTGGCTTCGGTAAAAGCGAAGCTAGTCGGGTTTGCGTGCGTGTTGCTCACCGGTCTATCTCACCAAAAACAATGTCGAGCGATCCCAGGATCGCCACCATGTCGGCCAGCATATGGCCCTTGCAAAGCTTCTCCGCCGCCTGAAGATGCGAAAAACCCGTCGCACGTATTTTGCAACGATAAGGCCGGTTGGTGCCATCCGCTTGCAGGTACACGCCAAACTCGCCCTTCGGCGCTTCAACCGCCGTGTAGGTCGCACCCGCGGGCACGTGATAGCCTTCGGTGTAGAGCTTGAAGTGATGGATCAACGCTTCCATCGAATGCTTCATCTCAGCGCGCGTGGGTGGCGTGATCTTACGGTCCTGCACCTTCACCGGGCCCGGTTTCATTTTCGCCAGAGCCTGTTTGACGATTTTTAAACTCTCCCGCATCTCCGCCATACGGACGAGGTAGCGGTCGTAAGAATCGCCGTGTTTGCCAACAGGAACGTCGAACTCCACCTCGGCATATTTATCGTAAGGCTGGGCGCGGCGCAGATCCCACGCGACACCAGAGCCGCGCAGAGACGGGCCGGTGAAGCCCCAGGCCAGCGCATCCTCAGCCGAGATCACGCCGACATCAACCAGGCGCTGCTTGAAAATGCGGTTGCCGTTGAGAAGGTTCTCCATCTCATCGATGAATTTCGGAAATTCATTGGCCCAGGCAAGAATATCTTCCGCCAACCCAGCAGGCAGATCCTTCGATACACCGCCAGGACGGAAATAATTAGAATGGAAACGTGCGCCCGAAGCCGCCTCGTAAAACGAAAGCAGCTTTTCACGCTCCTCATACATCCACAAGGACGGCGAGATCGCGCCGCAATCCAGCGCAAAATGGCTGACATTGAGAAGATGATTGAGCACGCGGGTAAGTTCCGCGAACATCACGCGAATCCACTGCGCGCGCTCCGGCGCTTCCACGCCCAGCAGCTTCTCCGTAGCGAGAGCAAAAGCATGTTCGCAACTCATCGGCGAGACGTAATCCAGCCGGTCGAAATACGGCACCGCCTGCATATAGCTCTTATATTCGATCAGTTTCTCAGTGCCACGATGCAGCAGCCCGATATGCGGGTCGCAACGCTCGATCACCTCGCCATCCATCTCCATAATCAGGCGCAGCACGCCATGCGCGGACGGATGCTGCGGACCAAAATTAATGGTGTGGCTGTCGACTTCGAAAACCGTTTTCGTCGGCGGTGCGGTCTCGCTCATGAGCGGCTCCTGTTCACCTTCTCATCGCCGGGCAGCAAGGTCATGCCTTCCCATGGCGAGAGGAAATCAAAATTCCGGAATTCCTGCGTCAGCTTCACTTTGTCGTACACAACCGCCTTGCGGTCTTCGTCGTAATGAACCTCGACATAACCGGTGAGCGGAAAATCCTTACGCAGAGGATGCCCTTCAAACCCGTAATCACTGAGGATACGGCGATGATCTTCCAAGCCCTCGAAGCTGATGCCGAATAAATCCCACACCTCGCGCTCCCACCAGGCCGCACAGGGCCAGAGGTCGCTCACGGAGGCAACAGGCGTGTTTGCATCGGTGGTTACAATCACGCGCACGCGCTCATTCCGGGTGACGGAAAGCAGGTTGTAAACCACCTCGAACCGCTCCGCGCGCTCCGGGTAATCCACGCCGCAAATATCCATAACCTGCTGAAAAGCGAATTGGTCACGCAGGGTTTTCAGCAGCGCATGGGCAGACCCGCGCGGCGTTTCCAGCACAATTTCACCTAGCAGGCGCTGTGCCCGGGTTACGCCAGCAAGAGCGCCCAAAGTCTCCAACACCACATCCACGGGCGCAGCCGGAACCTCTGCTTCTGTTTGGGTTTCTTCAGCCACGCAGCACCGTCCCCGTCCGCCGAATTTTCTTCTGCAATTGCATGATGCCGTAAACCAGCGCCTCCGCCGTGGGCGGGCAACCGGGCACATACACATCCACCGGCACAATCCGGTCCACGCCGCGCACCACGGAATAGGAGTAATGATAATAGCCGCCGCCATTGGCGCAGCTACCCATGGAGATCACCCAGCGCGGCTCGGGCATCTGGTCGTAGACCCGGCGCAGAGCTGGCGCCATTTTGTTGGTCAGCGTACCGGCCACAATCATCACGTCAGACTGGCGCGGTGAAGCGCGCGGGATAATGCCAAACCGGTCGAGGTCGTAACGCGGCATGTAAGCGTGGATCATCTCCACCGCGCAGCAGGCCAGGCCGAAGGTCATCGGCCACAGGCTGCCGGTGCGCGCCCAGTTCACAACCTTGTCGATATTGGCGACGATAAAGCCTTTTCCGGCAAGCTCGCCGGTGATGCCCTTAATCACGGCATCCTGTTCCGCGCCGGGGGAAAGCTGCTCCCTGTTCCAGGCGAGCTCAGCGCTGTTTGTGGCTATGGTCATGCCATCACTCCCAATTTAATGCGCCCTTGTTCCACTCATATATGAAACCAACGGTTAACACGCCGAGAAAACCCATCATCGACCAGAACCCAAGCAGGCCGACGCGGCCGAGTGAAACCGCCCAGGGGAACAGAAAGGCGACCTCAACGTCAAAAATAATGAACAGAATTGCCACGAGATAATACCGCACATCGAAACGGCGGCGCGCATCGCCAAATGCCTCGAAGCCGCATTCATACGCAGAAAGTTTATCAGGGTAAGGTTTCTGTTTGGCTGCGAGCAAAGAGCCAAACACGAATGCCACACCCAAAACAGCGGCAAGGGCAACGAAAATGAGAATAGGAAAATACTGCGCTAGGCTTAGCTGCACCTGCTCATCTCCTTGATCGCGCCAGGGCGGCGAACTGCCGCGCCCGAATGAATTTGCTTCCGCCGTGTCGCACCGCAACAGGTTCTGGTCAAGCCTACCCGGACGATACAGACGCACGGCGCACCATAGCAATGCGGAGTGTGGTTTCCACGCCTCATCGGCAAACTATTCGATTTTAAGGAATACAGGAATGGCGCGAGTGACGGGGCTCGAACCCGCGACCTCCGGCGTGACAGGCCGGCGCTCTAACCAACTGAGCTACACCCGCTTAAGGTGGCCGCCGTTTACTTGGCATTCAAATCAGCGTCAAGCCGATGAAGCACAAACTACGACGAATAATCTGTGGATGACTGGAGATGGTATGGTGGGCGGTGACGGTTTCGAACCGCCGACCCTCTCGGTGTAAACGAGACGCTCTACCGCTGAGCTAACCGCCCTGAAACAATAAAACAGGAGGGGCGGCAGACGCCGCCCACCCCGAAGCAGAATTAGTTAACCGCATCCTTCAGCGTTTTGCCAGGCTTGAAGCGGACAGACGTGGAAGCCGGAATATCAATCTCTTCGCCGGTGCGCGGGTTACGGCCCTTGGAGGCCTCACGCGCAGCAGTGGCGAAGGTGCCAAAGCCGACCAGCCGCACTTCTTCCTTCTTCATCAGCGTCTTTTCAATCGCGCCAAACACAGCGTCCACCACCTCGGCGGCCTTGGCCTTGGAAAGATCAGTATCTTCAGCCACAGCGGCGATCAGATCATTTTTGTTCACGGGCAAAACTCCCTGTTGTCGGTTGGAATAACGGGCTTGTCCGCGGACCTAGCGGGCAGACCACAAAAAAAGGTGGCGCGCGGTCTTAACCAAACTGCGCGCCACCCGTCAAACGCAATGCGCTGCTAATGCGGCAGCGAAGCCACAACAACCCCATCCGGCGTCTTGGCAAGCTCCTCCAGCGTGTCGTCCCATTCAATCGGCTCCGGCGCGTGAACCAGGGCACGGGCAATCACCTCATCCACGTGGCTGACCGGAAAAATGGCCAGGTTTTTTTTCACATTGTCTGGAATTTCAACGAGATCCTTCTCATTATCCTTCGGGATAACAACGGTGGTGATCCCCGCGCGCAGCGCCGCCAGCAACTTTTCCTTCAACCCGCCGATCGGCAAAACCCGCCCGCGTAACGTAATCTCGCCGGTCATGGCAATATCCTTACGGATCGGTATGCCGGTGATGGCGGAGACGATGGATGTGGCCATGGCGATGCCTGCGGAGGGGCCATCTTTCGGAGTCGCACCTTCCGGCACGTGCACATGGATGTCCCGCTTATCAAAATAAGGGGGCTTAATGCCAAACTGGGTGGCCCGCGAACGGATATAGGAATACGCCGCGGCCACGCTTTCCTTCATCACATCGCCAAGCTGGCCGGTTTGCTTAATGGCACCTTTGCCAGGAAGCAGCACGGATTCGATCGTTAGAATCTCACCGCCAACCTCGGTCCAGGCCAGGCCCGTGACCACACCCACCATATCCTCCGCCTCGGTCTCGCCGTAACGGAATTTCGGCACACCCGCGAACTTCTCCAGGTTTTTCTTGGTGATACCCACCTTCTTGGTTTTCGCGGTCACGATCTCCTTCACCGCCTTGCGGGCCAGGGTGGCGATCTCGCGCTCCAGGTTGCGTACGCCGGCTTCGCGGGTATGGGTACGCACCAGCTCCAACAGCGCCTCCTCAGAGACCGACCATTCTTCCTTCTTCAGCCCATGCGCCTCGGATTGCTTGGGCAGCAGATGCCGCTTGGCAATCTCCACCTTCTCATCCTCGGTGTAGCCAGGAATACGGATGATCTCCATGCGGTCCAGCAGCGGCTGGGGCATACGCAGTGTATTGGCGGTGGTCACGAACATCACGTCTGAAAGATCGTAATCGACCTCCAGATAGTGATCCGCAAATGTCGCGTTCTGTTCGGGGTCCAGCACCTCCAGCAACGCCGAGGCCGGGTCGCCGCGCCAATCCGCACCCAGCTTGTCGATTTCATCCAGCAGGAACAGCGGGTTGGAGGTTTTCGCCTTCTTCATGCCCTGGACGATCTTGCCCGGCATAGAGCCAATATAGGTGCGCCGGTGGCCGCGAATCTCGGCCTCGTCCCGCACACCACCCAGCGACATCCGCACGAACTGCCGGCCTGTGGCTTTGGCGATGGATTTGCCAAGTGAGGTTTTGCCAACGCCCGGCGGCCCAACTAGGCAAAGAATCGGCCCGCGCACTTTCGGGCTACGCGCCTGCACCGCGAGATATTCAACGATGCGCTCTTTAATCTTATCCAGGCCAAAATGATCGGTATCGAGAATCTTTTCCGCCTCGATCACATCATTCTTGATCTTGCTCTTTTTCTTCCAGGGGATACCGACGATCCAATCCAGATAATTGCGCACCACCGTGGCTTCGGCACTCATCGGGCTCATGGAGCGCAGCTTCTTCAGCTCGCCCATCGCTTTTTCGCGCGCTTCCTTCGTCAGCTTCGTGGCTTTTATCTTTTCTTCCAGCTCGGCGGTCTCGTCCTTGCCGTCCTCGCCCTCGCCCAGCTCTTTCTGAATCGCCTTCAACTGCTCGTTCAGGTAATATTCGCGCTGGGTTTTCTCCATCTGCCGCTTCACGCGGTTGCGGATTTTCTTTTCCACCTGGAGCACGCCGATCTCGGCCTCCATGTGATTGAACACCCGTTCCAGCCGCTCGGCCGTGCTGTCCAGCTCCAGCAATTCCTGACGCTCAGAAATTTTCAGGCCAAGATGGCTCGCCACCGTGTCGGCCAGCTTGGAAGGGCTTTCGATCTGGTTGACCGAAACCAGCACTTCCGGCGCGATCTTCTTGTTCAGCTTGATATACTGCTCGAACTGCGCCACCACGGTGCGGCCCAGCGCCTCAACCTCCTTGGTCTCGGCACCGCTATCTTCAACCAGCTCAGCCTCAACTTCGAAGAAATCCTCGGTGGATTTAAAATCGGTGATCTTCGCGCGGCGCAGCCCTTCCACCAGCACCTTCACAGTGCCATCGGGCAGCTTCAACAACTGCAAAATCGTGGAAACGGTGCCGACACGGTAAATATCATCCGCCGCCGGGTCATCCTGGGCGGCGTTTTTCTGCGCCACCAGCAGAATCTGCTTATCTTCCTTCATCACGCTTTCCAGCGCGCGCACAGATTTCTCGCGCCCAACAAACAGCGGCACGATCATGTGTGGAAACACCACGATATCGCGCAGCGGCAGCACCGCGAGGGTCTCCATGGGCGATCCGGGTATCTTAACGTCTGACATATTTCATTCCTTTGGTCTCCCATCTGCCCAGAAGAGGCACAGAACGGGGTGCCGTTTAACGGCCACAATCGACATATCGGCAGGCAATCGTTTGCCTGCAAGCCACGAATAGGAGGCTTGCAGGCCGGGCGTCAGGAGGCGTTCTCCGTCCGCTGTTCAGAATAGAGGTAGAGCGGCTCGGCCCGGCCTTCAGCCACCTCGCCCGAGATCACCACCTCTGAAACCCCTTCCAACCCCGGCAGGTCGAACATGGTCGCCAGCAAAATGCCTTCCATGATCGAACGCAAGCCGCGTGCGCCGGTTTTACGCTTGATGGCGCGGTTGGAAATCACCTTCAACGCGTCCTCGGTGAAGGTGAGCTTCACCCCCTCCATCTCGAACAACCGGCCATATTGCTTCACCAGCGCGTTCTTCGGCCTGGTCAAAATCTCAATCAGCGCCGCTTCATCGAGATCTTCCAGCGTGGCGACAACCGGCAGACGGCCAATAAATTCAGGGATCAACCCGAATTTCAGCAAATCTTCCGGCTCAACGTCCCGCAGAATGGCACCTGTGCGCCGCTCATCCTGGGAGCGGACATCCGCGCCGAAGCCGATTCCCGAGCCCTTGCCGCGGGCAGAAATTATTTTCTCCAACCCGGCGAAGGCGCCGCCGCAGATGAACAGAATGTTGGTGGTGTCCACCTGCAGGAATTCCTGCTGCGGATGCTTGCGCCCCCCTTGCGGGGGAACGGAAGCCACCGTGCCTTCCATGATCTTCAAGAGCGCCTGCTGCACGCCCTCGCCCGAGACATCCCTGGTGATCGAGGGATTGTCCGATTTACGGGAAATCTTATCCACCTCGTCGATATAGACGATGCCGCGCTGCGCCCGCTCCACGTTATAATCGGCCGATTGCAGCAGCTTGAGGATGATGTTTTCTACATCCTCGCCCACATAACCAGCCTCGGTGAGGGTGGTGGCATCCGCCATCGTGAAGGGCACATCCAGAATCCGCGCCAGCGTTTGCGCCAGCAGCGTCTTGCCGGAGCCGGTGGGCCCGACCAGCATGATATTGGATTTCGCAATCTCGATGTCGTTATTTTTGGTTGCGTGCGAGAGCCGCTTGTAATGGTTATGCACCGCCACAGACAGCACACGCTTGGCGTGCGTCTGACCGATGACATAATCATCCAGCACCTTGCAGATTTCGCGCGGCGTTGGCACGCCATCCCGCGCCTTCACGAGTTGCGTTTTATGCTCCTCGCGAATGATATCCATGCACAGCTCGACGCATTCATCGCAGATGAACACGGTCGGGCCGGCAATGAGCTTCCGCACCTCATGCTGCGATTTGCCGCAAAAGGAGCAGTAAAGCGTATTTTTCGTGTCGCCCGATTTACTGGTCATAGTCACTCCACAACCCGCGCCGTAGAAAGAAAAGACTAGCCCCCCGTGCCGGAGGGCACAAGCGTCAGGCGGTTTTCCTAAAAATTCTGGATTTTCAGGCCCATAATCAGAAAATTCGGCCTGATAGCTGTTTTTTCTTGCCGCGGAACGTCAAAAAAATGAAAAATCCGGCCACCCTAACACGGCACACCGGACTTTAAGGCCGTTGAACCAATGGCCGCCTGTCAGCTCTCTTTTGCGGTTGGCTTCGGCGCATCATCCTTCACAGAGCCAGTTTCTGCCTGCGATTTCACAACCTCATCGACAATGCCGAAATCCTTGGCTTCCTGAGCCGACATATAGGTATCACGCTCCAGCTTCGCCTCAATGGCCTCAAGCGGCTGGCCAGTATGGTCCACATAAATCTGGTTCAACTTGCTGCGCAGCTTCAAAATCTCGCGCGCCTGAATTTCGATATCGGTCGCCTGCCCCTGGGCGCCGCCGGAGGGCTGATGCACCATCACCCGCGCGTTCGGCAGAGCGAATCGCTTGCCCTTGGCGCCAGCGCAAAGCAGCAAGCTGCCCATGGAGGCTGCCTGGCCGAGGCAGAGCGTGGAAACCGGCGAGCGGATATATTGCATCGTGTCGTAAATCGCGAGGCCGGAGGAAACCACGCCACCAGGGCTATTGATATAGAAAGAGATTTCCTTGTTCGGATTCTCGCTTTCCAGGAACAATAGCTGCGCGCACAGCAGCGAGGACACCACATCATTCACCTGGCCGGTGAGAAAGATGATGCGCTCTTTCAAAAGCCTGGAATAAATATCGTAAGAGCGTTCACCGCGCGCGGTCTGCTCCACCACCATCGGCACGAGGTTGTTGTTATAAACCTCGACAGGATCACGATCCCACATTTAATTTCAATCCTTTATCTTACACAACCGCTGGATTTAGCCCCACAGCGCGCCAAAAGTGGCCACATTGCGGGCGAAACGCAGCGTCATGACTATAGGTTAGAGCATCTTTCCAGTTCGTCTAGAGCGCCGCACAGAAAAGCAGAAACCCTGCCCCATCGGGGCAAGGTTTCCGGCCGTCTTTCAAAAACCTTGAAGAAGGTTCTTCTTACTCTTCCGGGTCTTTCGCCAGCTCTTCAGCAGAGACCTGAACCTCGTCCTGCTTCACGGAACCCAGCAGGAAATCGATCACCTTGTCCTCGAAAATCGGACCGCGGAAACGCTCCATCGCTTGCGGGTTCTTGCGGAAGAACTCCACTACCTGCATGGCCTGGGGCCCATAGCGCATCGCCTCGTTGAACATGGCGCGTTGCAGCTCCTGGTCGGTCACCTGCACCTCGTTGGTGCGGCCGATCTCGGCCACCAGCAGGCCCAGGCGCACGCGGCGGTCAGCGATGGCGCGATATTCGGCCTTCAGCGTCTCTTCGTCCTTGCCTTCATCTTCCGGGTCAGCCTGGCCAGACTGCTTATCAGCCTCAACCTGCTGCCAGATGGCGTTAAACTCGGCATCCACCAGCGAAACCGGGGCCTCAAACTTCGCCTTTTCGGCCAGCGCATCCAGCAAGGCGCGCTTCAGCTTGGAACGGGTCAGCCCTTCATACTCGCGGCTGATCTGCTCTTTCACGCGCTCCTTAAGCTGCTCCAGCCCTTCCAGGCCAACAGCCTTGCCCAGCTCGTCGTCAATGGCCGGAATTTCGGCCACGGCCAGCTCCTTGGCGGAGATTTCGAACTCAGCGGTCTTGCCGGCCAAATCCTTCGCACCGTAATCCTCGGGGAAGTTAACGGTAATCGTCTTGGTCTCGCCAACCTTCATGCCTTCCACCTGTTCGGTGAAGCCAGGAATGAAGCCCGGACCGGCCACGATCAGCGCCACGTCCTGCGCGGTGCCGCCATCAAAGGCCACGCCGTCGATCTTGCCGACGAAATCCACCTTCAGCTGCTCACCCGCCGCAGCGGCGCGCTCTTCCTCAACCTTGGTGAAGCTCTTGCGCTGGTCGGCGATGGTCTTCAACGACTCTTCAATCTTCTCGTCGCTCACGGCAGCAACTGGCTTGCTCAGCGTCACGTCGGAAAGGTCCGGCACGGTTACTTCCGGCAGCACTTCCATCTCCACCGTAAATTCCAGGTCGGAATCATTGCCCGGCTTGGTGATCTCAAGCTTCGGCTGCATGGCAGGGCGCAAATTGCGCTCAGAGAGCAACTGGCTATGCGCCTCGTTCACCGCGCCTTCAAGAATCTCGGCCGCCACGGCTTCACCATAGCGCTTCTTCACAATGTTCAGGGGCACCTTGCCGGGGCGAAAGCCCGGCATCTGGATCGTCTTGCTCAGCTCAGCCAAACGCTTCTCACGCTTGGCGGCCAACACGGGTTCGGGAACCACGACCGTAAAGCCGCGCTTCAAGCCGTCAGAGAGCGTTTCAGTAACCTGCATGGGACGATCAAACCTCAACAAATCAAAAACTTACATTCAGGTGGTGCGGGCGGAGGGACTTGAACCCCCATGGCTTTCGCCACCAGAACCTAAATCTGGCGTGTCTACCAGTTTCACCACGCCCGCGGCTAAACCTGCAACTCAAGCCGGGGCGCATAGCGCGTGTTGCGCTCTTTCACAAGCATCCCCCTCGTCTATCGCCAGAAAAGCGACTAATTCCTGGGCATGGACAGGCACAGAGCACCGGTTTCCCAGCAAAAACCCCAGCGAAGGGGCTGGAAGGGCTATGCACTTCTGGCCGTCATGGTCATTGTTTTTGTGCCCGTAGCGGGACTAGGCATCTTCATTGCTCGGTTCAACCCCAACGCCTATGCCCCGCAGATTATCGCCGCCGTGCAGCAGGCCACGGGCCGCACCCTCACCATCAACGGGCCCATCCGCCTGCAACTCTCGCTCACGCCCACTCTGGCCGCCAGCGGGCTCAGCCTTTCCAACCCAGAGGGGTTTGCCGACCCCGCTTTGCTGACCCTGGACCAGGCGCAGGCGCAAATCGCCCTGCTGCCGCTGCTCCACCACCAGGTGGATGTGCTGAGCCTCAAACTCGACGGGTTGAAGCTGTATCTTGAGCGCAACCAAACCGGCCAGGCGGACTGGAATTTTACCAGCACCACAGCGCAACCCGGCAGCCCCGCCCTGCCCGTGCCGGCGGCCAGCACAAAATCCTCCTATACATACGCGTTGGAGGCGGTGGAGCTGGATAACGGGCAGATCACGCTACGCCCGCAGGGGCTTGGCCAGCCGAGCGTGATCCAACTCACCCGCCTCACCGGCCAGGCATCCTCGCTCACCACCCCTCTGCATCTCTCCGGCAGCGCCGCCATTGGCAACGCGCCGCTTACGCTGCAAGGCGTGGTTGGCCCGGTTGCCCGGCTCACCGGCACGGGGACCAGCCCGTGGCCTGTGAAACTTTCCTTTGGTTTCGCAGGCGCCAGTGCCACGCTGCAAGGCAATGTTACCCGCCCGCAAAGCGCGCGCGGTTATAATCTCACCTTCAGCGCCGCCATTCCGGCGCTGGAGACCATTGGGGCCGCATTGCCGCCAAGCTGGCTGGATGGCGTGGCGCTTCCCGCTTTGCACAACGTCACCGCCAGCGCCACCATCACCGACGACGGCGCGCCGCTGCCCGCGATCAGCAATGTTTCAATCAAGGCTGGTGAATCGGCGCTCACCAGCCTCTATCCCGGCCTCACTTTGGCGGCACTGAATGCAGAGATGCCCTCGCTCGGCGGCTCCGCCACACTCAGCGCCAATGGCGTGCTGGGGTCATTGCCCTTCGTGCTTCAAGCCAACACCACGGCGCTTGATGCCTTCATCCCCCCTGCTTTATTGCCAGCCAGCGCCCCGCCCGCCGCCAGCTTCAGTGAAAGCCTTAACGCCAGCCTGGGCAATGCCAGCGCCAGCCTCACCGGCGGCATCGCCACGCCGGGCAGCCTCACCGGTGCCGCCCTGGCGCTGAACCTCAACATCCCTGATCTTTCCGCCCTTTCCCCCGCCATTGGGCAACCACTCCCGGCCTGGAAGAACATCGCCGTGAAAACGACGCTGATCGACCCCGGCGGCCAAGGGCTTCGTCAGGCCGTTGGGCTGGATAGCCTGACCGCGACCATGGACAACGCCAGTTTCGGCGGCGATGCCAGCCTCAGCTTCCGCCCCGCGCCAAAGCTGGAGATCGACCTTTCCATCGCCCAGGCAAATCTCGATGCGCTGCTGGCGGCCATGCCCCCAGCTTCGGCCCCGCCCGCTGTTTCAACGCCTGTTCAGCCCCAGCCCGCCTCGGTCGTGCCCAATATCGCCCTGCCGCTGAATTTTCTGCGCCAGGCCAGCGCAGACGTGCTGCTGAAAGCCGACAGCTTGACCTATGACGGTGCCAATTATACGGCGCTGCAAGGCCATGCGGTGCTGAATAACGGCCTGCTCACGGTCAACCCGCTCACCGGCCAATCCCCCGGTGGTGCCGTTTCCGCCTCTGGCAGCATCGATGCCAGCGTCGACCCCGCCGCCGAAACGCTTAAACTTAACGCACCGGCCTTGGCACTCGGTCCCTTCCTGCACGGTTTTGGCCTGCCCGCCATGGCCCAGGGCACCGTGCAAGCCCAAATGAATGCCTCCGCCAGGGGCAACACACTGCCAGATATGGTTGCCACCGTTACAGGACAACTCGGCCTCGCCAGCGTCAACGGGGTGGTGGATGGCAGCGTGCTTGGCCGCCTGTTCGGCGGGGCGCTGCAATCGGTAGGGCTGCCGGCCAACCTCGCCACCTCGCCAGGGCCGGTTTCCCTGCGCTGCGCTGCCTTGCGGCTGGATGCCAATAATGGCAGCGGGGTTGTGAAAGCACTCGCCCTCGATTCCAGCCGCCTGCTTATGCAAGGCAGTGGCACGGTAAACTTTGCGAGCGAAACCCTGGGCCTGGTGTTGAAACCCCGTTTAAAAATCGGTGGCTCCAACGTCAGCGTGCCAGTGCAGGTTGGTGGCACCTTCCTGGCCCCCACTTATGGTGTGGCGCCGCAATCGGCTGTCTCCGCCGGGGCACAATCGGCCTCCGGCCTGGCGGGCAGCCCGCTGCAACAGGCGCTGGGAGGCAACACTTTGCTTGGCCAGGCGGTTGGCGCGTTCCCCGGCGGCAATGCTGATTTCTGCCCCGCGGCCCTCAGCTTAGCCCGCTTCGGCCAGACTGGGCCAATGCCATCCGCCTCCGCCAACAGCCCCAGCTCCGCAACCGTCCCCAGCCCACCCGCCAACAGCCCACCCGCCAACAGCCCACGCAACCTGCTGAACGGGCTGCTCGGCCAATGAAGCGTTTCTGGTCCCGCGCCACCCCGCACCAGGAGGCAGGGGGGTTCACCGTTCAGCTTGACCAGCGCGTGGTGAAAATGCCCAGCGGCGCACAGCTTTGCGTGCCTCACCGGGCGTTGGCCGAGGCGATTGCGGAGGAATGGGATGCCGCCGGGGCTGATTTTTCACCCGACGACCTGCCGCTCACCCAGCTTGCCTGCACGGCGCATGAGCGCATAATCCCGCACCGGGCGAGCATCATCACCCAGCTCGCCGCTTATGGGCTAAACGACCTGCTTTGCTACCGGGCAGAGACCCCCGAAACCCTCGTCGCGCGCCAGCACGCGCAATGGGACCCCTGGCTACGCTGGCTGCAAGTCACCCATGGAATCGGCCTTATCACCACCAACGGCCTGATGCCGGTGAACCAGCCACCCGGCACAGCTGACAGTCTGGAAGCTTTGCTTTCCACCCGCACGGCATACGAACTGGCGGCGCTGGGCGTGCTTATCCCCGCCCTGGGCAGCTTTGTGCTTGGCCTGGCCACAGCCGAAGCCGCGTTGGACTCACAAACCGCCTGCGCCACCGCCATGCTGGACGAGCTTTGGCAAGCCGAACAATGGGGTGAAGACGAAGCCGACACAGCCAAACGCACGGCGTTCATGGCGGATCTGGCTAATGCCATACGCTTCATCCGGCTCACCAGCGCATAGGTGTCCCGAAGCAAAATAACTGGCCTCCCTCCCATTGAGTGTTTATAATCTTAAACGAACCCATAGGATGGAGACGCGACCAGATGAGCACAAACAGCGAAATGATGGCCCGCCGCATGGCCGCCGTGCCGCGCGGCGTGGGCAATGCCCATGCCGTATTCACCGCCAAGGCAGAAAATTCTGAGCTCTGGGATATCGAGGGCAAACGCTATATCGATTTCGCGGGCGGTATCGCCGTGCTCAACACCGGGCATCGTCACCCGAAAGTCATCGCCGCTGTACAAAAGCAGCTGGATGCCTTCACCCATACTTGCTTCCAGGTCACACCTTATGACAGCTATATCGAACTGGCCGAGAAGCTGAATGCACTGGCCCCCATAGAAGGCCCGGCAAAAACCATTTTCTTCACCACCGGCGCTGAGGCACTGGAAAACGCCGTGAAAATCGCCCGCGCCCACACCGGCCGCCCCGGCGTCATCACCTTCGCTGGTGGCTATCATGGCCGCACCATGCTGACCATGGCGATGACCGGCAAAGTGCTGCCTTACAAGAAAAAATTCGCCACGATAACGGCGGAAATCTACCATGTGCCCTTCCCGCACGAGCAATTCGCCGTAACGGTGGAAGAATCGCTTAAATATATCGACATGCTGTTCCGCGCGGACATTGAACCCTCGCGCGTTGCCGCCATCACCATCGAGCCCGTGCAGGGCGAAGGCGGCTTCCTGCCCGCCCCTGAGGAGCTGCTGGTGGGCCTGCGCAAACTCTGTGACCAGCATGGAATTCTGCTCATCGTGGACGAGGTGCAGACCGGCTTCGCCCGTACCGGCAAGATGTTCGCCATCGAGCATAGCGCGATCCGCCCGGACCTCATGACCATCGCCAAATCCTTGGCGGGCGGGTTCCCGCTTTCGGGCGTCATCGGCAAGGCTGAGATCATGGACGCAGCGGAGCCCGGCGGCCTCGGCGGCACCTATGCGGGTTCACCTTTGGGCTGTGCGGCAGCGCTCGCGGTGCTGGAGGTCATCCGGGAGGAAAACCTCATCGAACGCGCGAATATCATTGGCGCGAAGATGAAAACCCGGCTGCACGCCATCTCTCAGCGCAACGACACGCACCCCATCTCCGGCATTCGCGGCCCCGGCGCCATGATCGCCTTCGACGTGGTGAAAACCGATGGCACGCCAGACCCGGACGGCACCAAAAAGATCCTGGCCACAGCGAAGGAAAAGGGGTTGATCCTGCTTTCTTGCGGCGTGTTCAGCAATGCCATCCGCCTGCTCATGCCGCTCACCATCTCTGATGCGCTGTTGGATGAAGGGCTGGATCTTCTGGAAGCGTCTTTGGCGGTTTAATTCATATTGGCGGCGGCGTGGGCCACAAACCGCGCCGCCGCTTCCACCAACTCGTCGGCCACCGCAGCACCCAACGCCGCACGACCCTGGCCCCAAGCGGCTTCAATGGCGGGTTTCGGCACCTCGCCAAACTCCACCGGCGCTTCCACTGTCAGCCCCTCGAAATCCAGCGCGCCGAAATCCTTCACCTTCAGGCCCAGCAACGTGCTACCCTCGGTGGAAACCTCGCCTTGCCGCACGCAGCCAGGCCGCAGCGCCATATTGAGAGAAAGCAACGGCTCCGCCCCATGGCCAAACCGCGCACTTTCCACGCGCCGTTTTTCCATCATCTGTTTGGCTGATTTCCAGAGATAAAAAGAAGGCACCACCACCCCTTCTCGCCTGCGCACATCCAGCGTCACCTCATGCACCACCGGCACATTGCCGCCATGGGCGTTCAGGATCACAATCCGGTTCAGCCCGTGGCGCAGCAGGCCATCCAGCAAATCCGTCAGCACCCGGCGGAAGCTCTCTGGTGCCAAAGCCATCCCGCCGGGGCTGGAGCCAAAATAATCCGCCACACCAAAAGGCAAGGCGGGTGCCACAAAACATGCCACGCCGTTTTCATTCACCCGCCGCGCGATCCGCTCGGCCAGAACATCGGCAAGACAAAAATCTCCCATCGGCTGGTGCGGGCCATGGTCTTCCTGGCTGCCTAAAGGCAGCAGAATCACCGGGCGGAGAGGCAAAGCGGCGGCGAATTCCGGCGCGGTGAGGTCCTGTAGCCGGAAGGAGAATGGTATATTGGTCATAGGCTTTACTCTGGCAGCCTCGCTGGACAGTTTCCAGGCGTGTGGGTTAACTCGGCCCCTGAACATAGGGGATTATTCATGCCAGGTCAGGCGGCCAAGGAAACACTGGTTCCAGTTATTCTCTGCGGTGGGTCCGGCACCAGACTCTGGCCGGTCTCGCGCAAGAGCTTTCCCAAGCAATTCTGGCCGCTCATCTCCCAGGCTCCCATGCTGGCGGAAACCGCCTTGCGCGCCGCCGGAAAAGGGTTTGCGCCCCCCATCATCGTCGCCAACCAGGACCATCGGTTCGTGGTGGCCGAACAGCTCCGCGATGCCGGAATCAAGTCCCCGCAAGTGCTGCTGGAGCCAGTGGGCCGCAACTCCGCCCCGGCCATCGCCGCCGCTGCCCTGCTGGCCGCTGAGACCAACCCTGAGGCCGTGTTGTGGATTATGGCCGCGGATGCCGCGATCCAAGACCTTCCCGCCCTGCACGCGGCCCTTGCCCGCGCCGCCGCCGCCGCGCGGGCGGGTTATTTCGTCACCTTTGGTATGCAGCCCACCGCAGCTGAAACCGGCTATGGCTACATCGCCCAAGGTGCAGCGTTGGAGGGGCTGGAAGGCGTGCACAAGCTGGAACGCTTCATCGAAAAACCCGATGCCGCCCGCGCCGCCGCCATGCTGGAACAAGGCGGCCATCTTTGGAATTCCGGCATGTTCGTGTTCCGGGCGGATGTGCTGATTGAGGAAATGCAGCTCCACGCGCCGGATGTTCTCAAAGCCGCCCGTGCCGCCGTTTCCGGGCGCAAAACCGACCTCGATTTTATCCGGCTGGACGAAGCCGCCTTCGCCGCCGCGCCAGATATTTCCATTGACTACGCAATCGCCGAGAAAACCAGCAAGGCCGCAGTAGTGCCCGCTTCCCTCGGCTGGTCGGATGTCGGCTCCTGGTCTGCCCTGGCGGAGATCGCCCCGCGCGACGGCGCAGGCAATTTCGCGCAAGGCGATGTGGTGCTGGAGGGTGCGAGCAACTGCTATGCGCGCTCAGACGGCATGCTCACCGCCCTGCTGGGGGTGCAGGACCTCGTGGTCGTCACCACCCAGGACGCCGTGCTGGTAGCGCATAAAAGCGAGGCGCAGAACGTTAAAAAAATAGTCGACAAGCTGAAGGCCCAGAAGCGGCTAGAAGCTGAGAGCCATAACCGCACCTACCGGCCCTGGGGCTTTTATGAAAGCCTGATCCAGGGCGACCGCTTCCAGGTGAAGCGCATTGTTGTGTGGCCTGGCCGCCAGCTCTCGCTGCAAAAACATTTCCACCGCGCCGAGCACTGGGTGGTGGTGGCGGGCTCCGCCCTCGTCACCCGCAACGAGGAGCAGATTCTCCTGCGCGAAAACGAGAGCGTTTATTTACCGCTCGGCTGTGTTCACCGGCTGGACAATCCCGGCAAAATCCCCCTCACCCTCATCGAAGTGCAGTCAGGCTCTTATCTCGGCGAGGATGATATTGTGCGGCTGGAGGATAATTACGGAAGAAATTAAGCGCCCGCCTCTTCCGGCGTCTTCAAGGCGAGCGACAACGCGTGCATCCCGCCTGAAAACTCTTCCGCCAACGCCTCGTTCACCGCGCGCTGGCGCGCCACGCGCGAAAGCCCGGCAAAGGCGCTGGAAACCATCGCCACTTTGTAATGCGTTTCACCCGCGGGCAGGCCCTGGCGCCCGGCATGGTTGGCATGGCGGCGGCTTTCATCCTCAATTTCCAGCACGGAAGGCTGAAAGGCTGCTTCCAGTGTCGCTTTCATTCGCTCAACCCTATTCGTCATCGTCAACTCCATTATCTGTCCCGCGCCGTGTGCATAACGGCGCAAAGGGTTGTTGCCGCGCGGCGCGCGAGCGCGCACATTAGGCGCATGATTTCGTCCGACGACAAGCCGCAAAGCAAGCGCCGCGCCTATGCGCCAGACCCAGCCGCCCCCGGCCAGCCATGCGACACGCCAGGCTGCCCTCATGCGGGCGAATACCGCGCGCCCAAATCTCGCATGGCGCTGCGGGAATTTCACTGGTTCTGCCTGGAGCATGTGCGGGCGTTCAATGCCTCGTGGGATTACTACAAGGGCATGTCTCCGGATGAGATCGAGGCCGCAACCCGCGAGGATTCGTCCTGGCAGCGCCCCACCTGGCCGCTTGGTCAGAACGGCAAGGCCGCGCGGCTGGAAGAAGCGGTTGAGGCTGAGCTTCACGCCTTTGCCTTCGGCAAGCGCCCACAGAAACCCGCCACACATGGTGCCCCGCCTGAACTGCGCGAGCCCTTGCAGGTGCTCAACCTTTCCTGGCCGGTGACATTGGACGTTGCGAAAACCCGTTATAAAGAGCTGGTGAAGCGCCATCACCCGGATGCCAACCATGGCGACCGCAAAGCCGAAGAGATTTTAAAGACCATCAACCTTGCTTACGCGGCCCTGCGTGGCAAACTAACCTCATCCCGGCAACCGGAAGTGCCCGTCTCGGCCCCATAAAGGGGCTTCCCGCACAGAGCCCCCTGCGCCGAGGCGCGATTGATAGGAATTGAGTGAATGAACGACGCCGTGACGACCCAAACCCACCCTCTGCCGACCTCGGCGATCGACCTGCCGGACATTACGGTAAAGGTGAAAGACGTTTTTGGCTTCGAATCAGACCTCGAAGTGCCGGCTTTCTCCGCCCGCACCGAGCATGTGCCCGAAATCGACAAATCCTATAAGTTCGACCGCGAGACCACGCTCGCCATTCTGGCCGGATTCGCCTTCAACCGCCGCGTCATGGTGCAGGGTTATCATGGCACCGGAAAATCCACGCATATCGAGCAGGTGGCCGCCAGGCTCAACTGGCCCTGCATCCGCGTGAACCTGGATAGCCATATCAGCCGTATCGACCTCGTCGGCAAAGACGCGATTGTGCTGAAGGATGGCAAACAGGTTACCGAGTTCCGCGAAGGCATTCTGCCCTGGGCGCTGCAACATGCCTGCGCCCTGGTGTTCGATGAATATGATGCCGGCCGGCCGGATGTGATGTTCGTCATCCAGCGCGTGCTGGAGGTTGAAGGCAAACTCACCCTGCTGGACCAGAACCGCGTCATCCGCCCGCACCCGGCCTTCCGGCTGTTCGCCACCGCCAACACGGTTGGCTTGGGCGACACGACCGGGCTTTATCACGGCACCCAGCAGATCAACCAAGGCCAGATGGACCGCTGGAACATCGTCGCCACGCTGAACTATCTGCCCCATGCGCAGGAAGTCGCGATTGTGATGTCGAAAATGGGCTATGACCCGAAAGACGAAGCGGCAAAGAAGCGCGTTGGTGCCATGGTGGCGCTGGCTGACCTCACCCGTGCGGGCTTCATCGCGGGCGATCTTTCCACCGTCATGTCTCCGCGCACGGTCATCACCTGGGCGGAAAACACGCGCATTTTCGGCGATGTCGGCTTCGCCTTCCGCCTCACCTTCCTTAACAAATGCGACGAGGCGGAGCGCCAGATGGTGGCTGAATACTACCAGCGCTGCTTCAACGAAGAAATTCCGACTGGCCTGCGCAAAACCGCCTGACGCGCCATGAGCAGCAAGCAAGACCAAGGCAAGGCAGAGGATTTCAAACGCGCAATTTCTGGCACGTTGCGCGCCATGGCCCATAACGCGGATGTGCAGGTGGCTTATCAGCCTGGCCCCTCGGGGCTTACCGGCAAACGCGCCCGGCTGCCGCCGCCTTCACGCACGCTGCCAGCACCTGAGATGACCAAGCTGCGCGCCGCCGCGGATGCCATCGCCCTCAGGCTGCGCCACCATGACGACAGCCTGCATAATGCCCGCGCCCCCACATCGCGTGACGGCAAGGAAGCGTTCGACGCGCTGGAGCAGGCACGGGTTGAAATCGTCGGTTCGGAATTCATGGCCGGTGTCGCCGCCAATCTGCGCGGCAAGCTGGGTGCGGAATTCGAGCAAGCCGGGCTCGCGCAAATATCCTCCCGCGACCAGATTCCCCTGCACACCGCCCTTTCGCTGCTGGCGCGTGAGCGGATGGACCCGGACTCTATCCCCGATGCCGCAAAGCCCGTGCTCGAGCTTTGGCGCGGCACGCTGGACCCACAGGCCGAACAGGCGCTGAACGACCTCGCCACCGCGCGCAACAACCAGGACTCGTTCATCACCGCGGCGCGCAGGCTGCTGGCCGCCGTCAACATTGCCGAGGGCGAGGCCGAACCCGGCGAGGATGAACAAGCCGAGGAGGAAACCGGCAACGGCGAGGACCAGCCGCAGCAGAATCAGGCCGAGGAAAACGAAGGCGAAACCCCGCAGGATAAAGCCCCCGCACAAGCCTCCGCCCCGGATATGGCCGATGCCGATAGCTCCGAGCAATCCGGCGAGGACGATGAAAATACCGAGGATGCGCCCGGCGATGGCGGCGAATCCCCCGCTGGCCCGCAGCAAAACCGCAAACCGCCAGAGGGTGATGAAAAAACCGGCTACCGCGCCTTCACCCGCGCCTTCGACGAAGAAGTGGCTGCTGAGGATTTATGCGATGCGGATGAGTTGGGGCGGCTGCGGATGCAGCTCGACCAGCAATTGCAGCATCTGCAAGCATTGGTCTCCAAACTCGCCAACCGGCTGCAACGCCGCCTGCTGGCCCAACAAACCCGCGCCTGGGAGTTCGACCTGGAAGAAGGCATGCTGGACCCGGCGCGCCTTTCCCGCGTGATCGCCGACCCGCTGCTGGCGCTGACCTATAAACGCGAACGCGACACGGATTTCCGCGATACCGTGGTGACCCTGCTCATCGACAATTCCGGCTCCATGCGTGGCCGCCCCATTACCGTGGCGGCGATGTGCGCGGATATTCTGGCCCGCACGCTGGAACGCTGCGCCGTAAAAGTGGAAGTTCTGGGCTTCACCACCCGCGCCTGGAAAGGCGGGCAAAGCCGCGAAGCCTGGATGCAGGCGGGCAAGCCGGAAAATCCGGGACGGCTGAACGATCTACGCCACATCATCTACAAAGCTGCTGACACACCCTGGCGCCGAGCGCGCAAAAATCTTGGGCTGATGCTGCGTGAAGGGTTGTTGAAAGAAAACATCGATGGTGAGTCGCTGCTCTGGGCTTATCGCCGCATATTGGCGCGGCCTGAGCACCGGCGGATTTTAATGGTGATCTCGGATGGCGCGCCGGTTGATGATTCCACGCTTTCGGTGAACCCCGGCAATTATCTGGAACGGCATCTGCGCGACGTGATCAAGGACATTGAAATGCGTGAAGCGGTGGAGCTTATCGCTATTGGCATCGGCCACGACGTCACGCGCTATTACCGCCGCGCGGTCACGATCGTGGATGCCGAGGAATTGGGCGGCACGATGATGCGTAAACTTACAGAATTATTCGATGAAGATGCCGCCGAGGCATGGTCGCGTTACGCCAGCCGCCAATCGACCTTGGTGGCTTGATCGGCCGGGTTCTGGGGGCTTTGCGCCCTTTTTGGACGAATACGGCAACGACAGGCAATACCAAAAAACAGACATGTCGGAGAACATAACGCAGGCCCAGCGCTAAGCCTTGTCATTTACGCAGCGAAGCCATCAGCCTGAGCTGTGCTTGACAATCCTCGGTTATTTTAGCGAAAGTTGGACAGCCTATCAGCGTCGCTGCATCAGATGAAACGAAGGCGTCGGGAACATGAGTGACGAAGAGTATAAGCAAGCTCTTTATCGTGGTGATCTTAGGATCGACTGCACCCGAATTACATTAACGCAAAATACGTCCGGCAATCCACTCGTTTTCTCAGGTAGTGGATATATTCACCAACTGGCGGACGGGGTAATTCGCTTTCATCTGTTCGCTCAATCCGAAGACGAAACTCATGTAACAGCATTGCTGAAAGCCTCGTTGACGGCAAACCTTTTAAACAAAGAAAATTATTTTTCTTTCGAGGCTGCCGAGTACGGCGGCAACACCTGGACCTGTGATTCCGTTAGGGCAGAGCCACATATCTATGGCCGCGATCTCCTCATTCTAGGTGGCTTGTATGAGATACGTAAAACCAAGGAAACGCCAGAGGGGGAAAGCCCCTTCTTCCTTCAAGTGCAGATATTCCAGAAGCTTGATCTTCAACACCAGGAGTTCGTGAATACCGTTCAAGACTTCGGAAGCAAAAACGAACGCCGCATGAGCAGATACTCATCGAGCCATGGTGCGTGTGAAGTCCGCAGCCTTGATGACCGGGTCTTATGGCACGTCTCGTCGCAAAGTGAGCTCCCTGCGAATCTGCATGATTTGGTAATGGCAGCTTTTGAATTCCTCACCGCAACGACTATTGTCCCGAGGGTGATCGAGTACCACAGACGTTCTGTCCGGACACTGCGGCTGTTGTCTCCGCGACCGATTTCCAATCGGACACGACTGCGGCGTCCGATCTCGGTGCACCACCTAGTTGACTATGAGATGCCGTGGCGCCTCTTTAATCTCTATATCGAATATCTCTGTTCATATTCCGCCAGCGGCTGGCATCCATGTGTATTACATGTTCACAATGCCATTGAGGCTAGCGCCAATTCTCTCGACGCCGCAAGACTTGGTTTATGCGTCGCCGTCGAGGGGCTTGGGAAGCTTATTCCGGTTCCCCCCGACGAAGAACAGAAGAAGGCGATCAAAAAACTCGTCAGGATGATGAATTGTGTCATCCTGCGGAGCGGATTGAGTGGAACAACCTTGGGACAAAGGGCCAAGGGACTTCTAAGCCAGCTGCATAATCCTCGTCTCAAAGACCACTTAGAGCCGCTAGTAAAAACAGGCGAAATCCGTCCGTTGCTGATCAAAACTTGGTCAAAACTCCGTCATGGCGGTGCACATGCTGCTGCCTTCGACATTGACAATGCGAGACCTGACGAGACGGCCGAATTGCTTGCAGGAATTTCTAAGGTGACGACGCTCATGTACGAAATCATTTATTACTTGATCGGCTACAATGAGGAATACACCGATTATTCGGAGTGGGATCAGCCACCGCGTACACTCAAAGCCGGCACGATATTCTTGGACGGAGATCCGCGCGCCAAGCGCTATCCTTCGCGTCCGCGCGTTGTGCCCTGATGCAATGTCTACTTCTCTCTTTTTTGCTCCAAAGCCTACCTTCTGCTCCCGACCCGACCCGGCGGTAGGCGGAATGTCCGATTATCAAACTCCTGTTACACGAGCGAACCGTCCGCTTCCCCCATACCCCTAAAACAACCGCGCCCCGTTCGGCACTTTCTGGTCCGGCGCGACCAGCACCACCTCGCCATCCGCATCCGGAAAACCCAGCGTCAGCACCTCGGACATGAACTTGCCAATCTGCCGGGGCGGGAAATTCACCACCGCCGCCACCTGCCGCCCCAGCAGCGCCTCCGGCGTATAGTGCTTCGTAATCTGCGCGCTGGAGCGCTTCACCCCAATCCCCGGCCCAAAATCAATGCTCAGCTTATACGCAGGCTTGCGCGCCTCGGGGTAAGGCTCCGCCGCCACCACGGTGCCGATGCGGATATCCACCGCCAGAAACTGGTTGAAATCAATCTGCGCCGCGGCGGGCATCTCATGCGGTTGGGTAATATGCATACGCAAAACCTAGCAGGCTCACGCACCCCGGCAAGCGCGCATCAGCGCGGCGCAAATTTTACAAAAAACGCGATCCTGGAAGGCACCGCTACACCGTTACGCATGGCGGGCTGGTAGCGCCAGCCCATGGCCGCCGCGCGCACATTGGCATCAAGCTCCGCATAGCCGCTGCTTTGGGTAAGCTGGAATTTCTGCACGCGTCCATCAGCCCCCAGATAGAGCACGAAGCGCGCCACGCCTTGCTCCCCCGCATCAATGGCCGATTGCGGGTAATCCGGTGCCTGGTTATCCGCGAAAGGGATCGCCTGGTGCGTCACCGCAACGGTCACGCTCGCCATTTTCTGCGCTTTTATCTTGGCACCCGCCGCGGCCGGGGCCGCAGGTTTGGGCACTGCGGCCATTTGTATGCGCGGCGGCGAGGGTGGCGGCAGCGGCAATGGCGCTGCAATCTGGTTCGGCAATGGCGGCGGCGGCACGGGTAGAGCCTGCGTGGCCGGGCGCGCTGCGCTG
Source organism: Pseudomonadota bacterium (assembly GCA_021808055.1). The sequence goes on from JAKBCH010000001.1 coordinate 39,855, forward strand.
TCCCCTTGCGGGACGGTTTCGGAAACCACCTGAATTGAAATCGGCTCCGGCGGCGGCGCTGGCAAATGCACCCGCCCGGCCAGCACCAGCATTATCGCCAAACCCAGATGCGCCAGCCCCGCCACCGCCGCAAACCGCCATGGCCAGCCTGCGTGCCGAGATGTTTCAGCCTCCAACCTGTCCGCAGCACTGGCGTGTGGGGCGAGCTCCAACAGAATGGGCGCGTCCGCCAAAAACACAGGGGAAAACCGTTCCGGCGGATTGGGGTACAGCCAGCTCACCTCACCCTCACACCCTCATGCTTCGCCTTCGCTTCGGGTTCCACGTGAATGGTCACAATCACTCCCGGTTTCTCTCGTTTCAAGGCCGCCTCAATGCGGTCGCAAATCACATGCGCCGCCTCCACACTCATCGCACCGGGCACCACAAGATGGAATTCAAGAAAGCTTGATGTTCCCGCCTGGCGCATCCGGAAATCATGCGCCTCAATCGCGCCCGAGGCATGCGCCCCCACAAGCTCCTGCACCCGCGCCGTCACATCCGGCGGGGGCGCTTCATCCAGCAGCCCGCTAATCGCGGCCAGTACAGTCCGCCCGCCCATTACGGTAATTTGCGCGGCAATCCCCAGCGCCACCAGCGGGTCCAGAACCGGCCAGCGTAACAGCCCCGCCCCCACCAACGCCACCACAATGCCAAGCGTTGTCAGTACATCGCTGATGAGATGCTGCGCATCCGCGGCCAGCGCTGGTGAATGCCTGCGCTTCGCCACGCGCTTTAAAACCAGCGCCCAGATAAGGTTAATCACCCCCGCCAGACCGTTCAGCAGCAAGCCCAGCCCCAGCCCGCCAAACAGCGGCACCAGCGGCCTTGGGTCGAACAGCTCCATCAACGCGCGCTGAAAAATCACCAGTGCCGCCACCAAAATCATCGCCCCCGTGGCGATGGCGCTGATCAGCTCCGCCTTGGCGTGGCCATATTGGTGCGTGGCATCCGCCGGCTTGGCGCCGACATAAAGCGCATACATCGCCATCCCGGAAGAAGCGACATTCACCATACTCTCCAGCGCGTCTGAAAACAGCGCGGTGCTGCTGCTTACATCCGCGGCAAGCCATTTGCAGCCCAGCACCAGGCAACCCATGGCGATGCTGGCCGCGGCGGTTTTAAGAACCGGACTCATCGCGTTTACAATCAGGGCTTAACCATATGGCGCAATAACAACACCCTCCAACAAACAAACCTCTACCCTGTCTTATCACTATAAGCCCCTGACATGTTTGTGTAACCTTTACTGCTTGGGCTCAACAGAACCAACCGCAGGAGGCTTAAAATCAATGTTTGTTAAGCCATTCGCGACAATTGGTCTGGTTGGGGCCTTGTGCCTTGCCCCGCCTTGCGCCCAGGCATCAGCCCCCTTGCCGGATGAAGCCTTGCAACCACCGCCCGGCATGAACATCGTGCTGTACTACAATGCTTTTGCCAATGCCGGGTCTTACGGCCAGCCCGATGGTGAGGTCATTGGGCAACACACGCGCATCAATGTCGATATTCAGGCGCTGCACTACATCCACATCTTCAATGTGGAAAACGTGCTCTCGGGCGTGCAGGTTTACGTGCTTTATGCCAGCTTCATCGGTGGCCAGCAGGTGGGTCAGCCGGGCATTCCCGCCTCAGCCGGGCTGCCCGCCGGAATCCCAGCCTATGGCCCAGGCCACGCCGCGCTCAGCGCCGCCAGCGGGTTCGGCCAGCCGGATGCCCGTAATCTCGCGGTCTCAGCCTGGGGGGAGGCGTATTTCTATGGCCGCAACGGCAATGCCGGGCTTGTTCACCCCGCCGTTTACGCCAACGCCATCCCGCCGATTTATCAGGTCTATCACGAGCTGGACCCCGCCGCGCCCGCCGCCAACCCGCTGGCGCCGCAAAGCGTCACCCCGGTCAGTTTTTCGATGCAACCGACCCAGCAATTGCGGGTTTATTTTCCATACCAGTTTTTTCCCGCAACGCATGGAACCATTGTGCCCGGTTTTTACCAATCCTTCGGCGGCAAGGGGGATTATACGCTTGCCAGCGGCGCTGAAATTGATTCCGGTACCCGCACGAATGAAAGCCAGTTGCAGCTTAGTCTCTCGACCTACCTCACGCCGCATTGGCAGATTGCGGTGAATGGCGAATACGATGTCATGGCACATGGCGGACCGCTTTACCGCACCGTTGAGCTTCGGGTCGGCACCACCTTCTAACCACAATCGCTGGCAGGCACGGCAAAAATCCCCTACATTCCAGCCATGCCGCACGATGCCGCCGCTCATCTCCAGGATGTCTCCGCCCAGTTGAACGCGGCTGAAGTGTCCTGCACGCAGAACGGTACGCAGCTTACCGCCCTGCGGCGTGACGTGCTGGCGTTGATCCTGAACGCGAAAAAACCCGTCACCGCCTATCAGCTTCTCGACCAGCTTAAGCCGATCAGAAAATCCGCGGTGCCGCCCACGATTTACCGCACGCTTGAATTTTTGCTCGAAAACAAGCTCATCCATAAAATCGAGCAGCTAAATGCCTTCATACCCTGCGCTGAGGCCGACCATGACCACGCGGATGCGCAATTCCTGATTTGCAAAGGCTGCGCCAGCGTCACCGAGATCGAAGATCATGGGGTTTCGGAGGCGTTGGCGAAAGCCGCCGCCAAACACGGCTTTGCCCCAACCCGTGCGGTGGTGGAAGTTGACGGGCTTTGCGCTGACTGTGCGGCTAAACCGTCCTGAAACGTGCCAGCAGATAAATCAGCGCCGCGCCCACTCCGGTGAAAAATCCCACCGGCCAATCACTCACATAAGCCAGGCCCAACGCCGCCCACACCAGGCCCAGCGCCAACACCATGGCGAGCAGCAGCCCGGCACCGGGCCGGTTGCAAAGCCGCGCCGCAACAGCCCCCGGCCCCAGCATCAGGCTGAACACCAGCAGCGCGCCCACCACCGGCACGGCAAACCCCGCCGCCAGCGCCAGCAACGCCAGAAACAGCAATTCAGCCACAAAGGGCCGCCCGCCTTGCACCTGCATCAATTCAGGCGAAAGGGCTGAAAGGCTCAAGGGCCGCAACCCCAGCCAAAGCAACACCGGCACGCAAAGCCCGATAAGCCCGAGCATAGGCAGGTCATTCAACCCCAGCGCAAACACCTGCCCAAACAACAACCCGTAAACCGCACCCGCATAATGGCCGGAAAGCGAGAGAAACAACGCCCCCAGCGCCAGAAGTGCCGCCAGAACCATGGCGGTTGCGGCATCCCGCCGGGCCGCGCGCTGCACCAGCACCAGCACCCCGGCACCGCCCAGGGCAAACCCCGCCAGCCCGGCCCAAAGCGGAAACCCGAATAGCGAGGCCGCCGCCGCACCGGGAAACGCTGCCATCGGCAAGGCATGGGCCGCGAACCCCGCCCGGCGCAGCACCACGATATACCCGGCCGCCCCCGCCGCCAGCGCCACCAGGCTGGCCGCCAGCCAGATTTGGGCTAAATAGCTCACGCCCGCCGCCTCAACCCTGCGGCGGCATAAAACACCAGCAACAGCGCCACGATAAAAAAACTAACCGGCCAGGTGCGCCCTGGTGTCCAGCCATAAGAGGCATAGGCCAGACCAATGCCCCCCCAGCACGCCGCCAACCCCAGCGCCATGGAAACCAAAACCCCGGCCAAAGCCCCGCGCGCCAGCCTCACGCCCGCCGCCGCCGGGCCAATCAGCAGCGCCGTCGCCAGAATCGCTCCCACCGTCATCGCCGCCAAAGTTACAGCCAGCGCCAGCAACAACAGAAACACCAGCCCCATAACGCGCGGCCTCACCCCCGCCACGCGCGCCAATTCTGCATCCAGCGAGGCCAGCAGCAAGGGTTTGGCCATGCAGGCCAGCACCAGCAGGCAAAAACCCGCCAGCACGCAAGACCAGATTGCGGCACCCGGCGGGGTTGAGAACATCGCCCCGAACATCACCGCCTGCGCCGCCCCCGCCGCGCCATGGGCGGTGAAGCAGAAATGCAGCAGCAAAGCCGTCAGTCCCAGCCCGGCACCCAGCAATATGCCCGCTGCCTCATCCCGCCCGGCGGCGCGCTGCGGCTGCAAAATCTCCAGCCCCGCCACCCCGGCCACGCCAAAGAACAAAAAGCCCAGCAATGGAGAAACACTAAACAGCAGGCCGCCAGCACCACCAGCGCTGCTTACATCCGCCAGCGCATGGCCCGCGAAGGCCTGGCCGCGCAGCACGGTAAACACCCCCAGCGCACCGCACAGCAAAGAAGCGGCACAGCTTAGCAGCAACGCCATCTGCACCGGCTCATTTTGCAAAAAGCCCAACATCAGGGAATGGCCGTTACATGCGCGTGCTCGCATTCAACGCAGCCTGATTCAGCCCCATGGTCATGCACCTGGTTGCCCGCCACCACCAGCACCCGCCCATGCACGCGGATCACGTCGATATGATACCCGTACAGTGCTGAAAGCACCTCGGTGCGCACCACCTCCGGCACCTTCCCGCAAATCGCCTTGCCATCTGCCAAGTAAAGAATCCGGTCCATCACCGGCAGTAGCGGGTTCATATCATGCGCTGAGAGCAGCACCGTCACCTGGCGTTCCTGGCTCAGCCGTTTCAGCAGCGCGATAATCTCCGCTGCCGCCTTAATGTCCAAATTTGCCAAAGGCTCATCCAGCAGCAGCAAATCCGGAGACCGCACCAGCGCATGGGCAATCAGCACACGCTGTTGCTGCCCGCCGGAAAGCCGGCCGATGCGTTGCCCGGCAAAACCCTCCGCTTCCACCGCCCGCAAGGCGGCTTCCACTTTCTCAGCCCGCGCGCGGGAGGGAAACACTACGCCAAAACGGTACCCATCCAGCCCCAGCGCGACGAAATCCCGCGCCCGCACCGGCACATCTGGCTCGAACAGAATTTTTTGCGGAACATAACCAATCCGCCCGCTGGCGTTAATCTGGCCTGCCGATGGCAGCAGCCCCAAAATCGCGCGCAGCAAAGTGGTTTTGCCCGCGCCGTTGGAACCGATCAGCCCGCAAAACGAACCGCGCGGCAGGCTGAAACCAATTTGCCGCAGCACCTCCCGCCCGCCTTGCGCAACGCTCAGCCCCGCAACGTCCAAGGCCGCATCTGTCACTTCGCGTTCTCCGCCAACGCCTGGTTCAAAGCGGTTGCCGTTTGCAGCATCCAATCCTGATAATGCGCGGCGCTTGCGGGCATCAACTCATACACGGGCAAAATCTGCACATCATGTTGTTTCGCCAGCGCCAGCAGGGCTTGCGTCTCCGGGTCCGCCACCTGCTCATTATAGGCAAACACCCGCACTTTGCCGCCGCGCAGCAGCGCCTCTTCCGCCGCCGCATCTTGCGGAGATGGGTCGGTATCGTTCATCACCGAAAGCTCAAAGGAAAACGGCGTCATGATCTTCATTCCAGCTTCCTGCAGCAGATAATCCGCCACCGGCTCCGTCACCGCCACCGGCGCGCCCGCATATTTTGCCTTCACCTGCGCGATTTCCTGTTTCCAGGGCACCAGAGACTCATCGAATGCCTGCAAATTCGCCACATATTCGGCCTTATGCGCCGGGTCCTTCGCCTCAAAGAAAGCCGCCGCCGCCGCCGCCACTTTTGGCATTGTATCCATGCGGTACCACAGATGCGGGTTTGGCGAATCGTCAGGCAGGTTCAGCAGTTTTTGTGCACTCAGCACATCGGCACGGCTGCCTTCCAGCATCGGGTCCGCCCAGGCATCATACCCCAGCCCGTTCTCCACCACGAGATCCGCGCCACGCAGCGCCGCCGCCACGCCGGGCGTTACCTCAAACTCATGCGGGTCGGTATTGGGGTTGGACTGAACAGAGACAACCTTCACATAAGGGCCGCCAATCTGCGCCAGAACATCGGCATATTGGCGCTCCAGCCCCACCGCGCGCAGCACCGGCTGCGCCATGGCGAACGGCCCCGCCAGCGCCAGAATCATGCCCAAAGCAAGCCGAACCATCATTCGCCCAATCTCACAGTCTTAGACTATGATATAATATATCATATTCTCCGTCCAGATATCACTCACTCGTAATTATGCCTTTAAATTAAGCAAATCCATTCATTATTTGCTCAAAACAAGTCTTCCTACCTCCCCATAACGCAGATTTTTGAGTCGCGTTCTCGAAAATCTGCCGTTGCGCTCCGGTTTTAAACGAGTAATGTCACTCAATCCGCATCCTGGCACAGACAAGCCGGGACGGTCCTTCAACATGGGAGACAACATGAAAAAAATTTTTGCGCCGGCGCTGGCAGCGGCCAGTATGCTTGGCATAGCCATGCCGGTGGCGGCCTTGGCCAAGCCTCTTACACAAATCACCTTCGGGGTAGATGCAACCTATCCCCCCTTTGAATCCCTCGCTCCATCCGGCGCTTTCCAGGGTTTCGACATCGACCTCGGCAAGGCCATCTGCGCTCAGTTGAAAGTGAAATGCGTATTCGTCAACCAGGCGTTCGATGGCATTATCCCCGCTCTGGAAGCCCGCAAGTTCGACGCGATTCTGTCCTCGATGACCGTGACCCCAGAACGCGCCCAGCAGGTTGCCTTCTCCTCTGAAATGTATGACGAGCCGACCAGCCTCATCGTGAAAAAAGGCTCCGGCCTGGTGCCAACCGCGGCCAGCCTGAAAGGCAAAACCGTGGGCGTGGAAGCCGGCACCATCCAGGAAACCTATGCCAAAACCTATTGGCAGCCCAACGGTGTGAACGTAGTCTCCTATCAGGGCCAGGATCAGGTTTATGCCGATCTTCTCTCCGGCCGCCTGGATGCCTCCTTGCAGGATTCCGTTGAAGCTGACTATGGCTTTCTGAAAACCCCGAAGGGCGCTGACTACGAGATCGGCGGCAACGCCACCGACGATCCGAAGGATGTTCTTGGTTCCTACATCGCCATCGGTGTCCGCAAGGACGAGCCGAAGCTGTTGAAGAAGATTGACTGGGCGATCGCTCAGCTTCACAAGAACGGCGAGTACGACAAACTTCAGGCGAAGTACTTCAACTTCAGCATCTATAACGCTGAAGCCGCCACGCAGGCACCTTGATCGTTTGAAACGCCGGCCCTTGGCGTTCCGCGCCGGGGCCGGCCCCAGAAACAGGCGGCCTGAATGTTCAATCTCGGCGGCTTTGGGCCGCAAATCCTCGCTGGCACGGTCACCACGGTTGAGCTTTCCGTGCTCTCGCTCATTGTTTCCTTCCTTCTCGGCCTTATTGGCGCCTCGGCGAAGCTCTCCAAAAACCGCGCCGCGCGCGCCATCGCCACGGTTTACACCACCATCATCCGCGGCGTGCCAGACCTCGTGCTGATGCTGCTGATCTTCTACTCGCTGCAAATCTGGATCAACGAGTTTACCGATTGGCTCAACAATCTTCAAAACAGCATCGATTTTGAAGTGCAACTGGACCCGTTCACCAGCGGCGTCATCACGCTGGGCTTCATCTATGGTGCCTATTTCACCGAAACCTTCCGCGGCGCCTTCCTGGCTGTGCCGAAAGGCCAGATGGAAGCCGGCCGCGCCTTCGGCATGAAGCCATTCCTTGTATTTCGCCGCATATTGTTTCCGCAGATGATGCGCTACGCCCTGCCCGGCCTTGGCAATAACTGGCAGGTTATTTTAAAGGCCACGGCGCTGGTTTCGATCATCGGCCTGACAGATGTGGTGAAGATCGCGCAGTCCGCTGGTGAGGCCACCTTCCGCACCTTTTATTTCATTTGCATCGCAGGCGCGGTCTATCTCGTGCTCACCACAATTTCCAACGGCGTGTTGATGCTCCTGGAACGCAAATACATGATCGGCGTCCGCAAGGCGGTGCTATGATCTATATTCTCCAAAACTACTGGCAGGCGCTGCTTTACACAGACGGCTACAACATCACCGGCCTCGCCATGACGCTCTGGCTGCTTGTGGTTTCCTGCGCCATCGGGTTTTGCATTGCCTTGCCGCTCGCCATCGCGCGCAATTCAAAAAACCCGCTGCTCTGGGGGCCAGTTTGGCTTTATGGCTTCCTCTTTCGCGGCACGCCGCTCTACGTGCAGCTCCTGCTTATTTACACCGGCGTGTATGGCCTGCATTTTGTGCATAACACGCCGATGCTAGCGGGGTTTTTCCGCTCCGCCATCAATTGCACCCTGCTTTCCTTCGCGCTGAACACCGGCGCTTACACCACGGAAATTTTCTACGGTGCGATTCGGGATACCTCTTTCGGCGAGGTTGAGGCCGGGCGCGCCTATGGCATGTCGCAACTCACCCTCTATCGCCGCATCATCATCCCCTCCGCCCTGCGCCGCGCGTTGCCGATGTACAGCAACGAGGTGATTTTAATGCTGCACGCCACCACCCTGGCCTTCACCGCCACAGTGCCGGATATCCTGAAGGTCACCAACGACGCTTATGTTGCCACCTACGCGCCCTTCGATGCGTTCGGGCTGGCAGCGGTGATGTATCTCTGCATATCTTTCACCTTGATCTTCATGTTCCGCCGGGCAGAGCGGCATTTCCTGGCACATCTGGTTGTTTAGAGCGCAATGACTTCAGGTTCGCTCACTTTGCCAGCGAGCCTGAAATCTGAAGCGGCCTCTACTGCATCGATTGATTTACGGCCCTGCACCTCGGGATATGCCTGCCGCGCTTCTTCGTGGGGCACGCGAAACACAAAAAACGGCCCGGAAGTTTCCCTCCGGGCCGTTTTCCAATTCAAATCTGCACGGCTAAATCAGCCCCGCAAGGCTTTTGGCAACGCATTAATGGCGTGGTCAATCAGCGCGGCATCCGTATCGTTGCTCACCGTATCGCGCATAATCGCGGCAGAAGCGGCGGTTGCGATGTCGATGGCGGCGGCACGAACCTCTTTCACTGCGGCGGCCTCAGCCCCCTTAATCCGCTCCATCGCCATTTGTTCACGGCGGCGGGCGGCGGCTTCCGCATCAGCAGCCAGTTCAGCCGCCAAACGCTGCGCCTCGGCATGGGCATTGGCGAGAATCTGCTTCGCATCCTCTGCCGCCTGAACCTGCTTCTGCTTGGCGTCTGCCAGCATGGCTTCGGCTTCGGCTTTTAGTTGTGCGGCTTCATCCAAAGCTGCCTGCACGGCGAGTGTGCGTGCATCCAGCATATTGGTCAGCGCGTTAACCAGCTTCCGCCCCGCCAGAATGGCAAAGATGAGGATGGCGACAAAAACCCAAAACGTTCCGCTGGCCCAAATTTGGCCTTGGAGAGCATGGTATTCCATTGTTTACGCTGCCTTTCTCGCGGCCAATGCGTCATCCACGCGGCGCACCAGCTCTTCCTGCGCGGGGGAAGCCCCCGTGAGCTTCAGCAGCATCTCCCCGGCCGCCGCGGAGGCAACCGGCTTGATCGCCGCCATGGCGGCATTGCGTGCCGCGGCGATTCGCGCTTCAGATTCTTCCAATTTGGCGTCAAGCTGGGCGTTCAGCGTGGCGGCCTTGGCGCTGGCCTCGGCCTTCGCATCAGCCACCGCTTTCGCCACCTCGGCCTGCGCAGAAGCGCGGGCGGAACTCAGCGTGGCGGTGAGCAGCGCCACCGCCCGGTCAGCTTCCAGCTTGGCGGCGCGGGCCGCCGCAAGGTCGCGGGCGATAATGGCGGCGCGGTTTTCCAGCACCTTGCCCATCTGTGGCAGGCCCCAGCGCGAAAGCACCAGATAGAGCACCACGATGATAACTGCCATCCAGCCCACCTGGTCTAAGGTAAGCGGGTTGGAAAAATCCATCTGCGGCATCTTGCTCTCATCCGCCATGGCGGCGGCGGGGGCAAGAGCTAGCAGCAGAGCGGTGCTGAGGCGGCGCATCTTAGGTGAACAGAATAACCAGCGCGATCACCAGCGCATACAGCGCCACGGCTTCCGTCAGCGCGAAGCCGAGCAGAACATCGCGGAACATCGCATCGCGCGCGGCCGGGTTACGGCCAACGGCAGAGACGAAGGAACCGAACAAATTGCCGATACCCACGCCCGCACCGGCAACGCCGATGGTGGCAAGGCCCGCACCAATTTCACGAGCGAGGAGAGCGGCGGAATCATGATCCATGTAACTATTTCCTTTTCGAACACGCTTTTATGGGGTCTGGGTCAGTGCATGTGAACTGCATCATGCAGATACAGGCAGGTAAGAATAGCGAACACATAGGCTTGCAGCCCGGCCACCAGCAGCTCAAGTGCGGCCAGCGCCACATTCAGCCCCAGCGGCACAACCGAGGCGATGGCGCCAAACACGCCCAAGCCGGCGGTGAGCAGCAGCATGAAGCCCGCGAAAACTTCCCACATTACGTGCCCGGCAGTCATGTTGGCGAACAAACGCACAGAAAGCGATACCGGGCGCGAGAGGTAGGAGATGAACTCGATCGGCACGAGCAGCGGCAGCAGCCAGCCCGGCACGCCGGAGGGCACGAAGAATTTCAGGAAGCGGAAGCCGTGTGTATAAAAACCCACGGCGGTCGAGAACAGGAACACGAACAAAGCCAGCGCCAATGTAACGGCGATATGCGATGTAAACGCGAAGAAATACGGGAACAGCCCGATGAGGTTGCCCAGCAGAATGAAGCTGAAAATGGTAAACACCAGCGGGAAGAAGCGTTTGCCTTCCTCGCCAATCGTGTCCACGCACATGTTGTGCACAAACTCATACAGCACTTCCACCAGCGCCTGCACCCGGCCTGGCACCAAGGCGCGGGCCTTCAACCCAATGGCGAATAGCGCCACGATGATGGTGGCTGCGGCCAGCATGGCCTCGTTCGAGTTCGTGAAGTTCACGGCACGCCCGATCGGCCCCAGACCAGTGGTCAGGCCGAATTGTCCCAGCGCGTCGATCGATGGTCCCGCCATGTGTCTACCCTGCTTGAAGCCGTCTTATTCACGCCGCTTGCGCGGCGCCTTGCTACTTTCCGCGTTCAGCCCGCAACAAATTGCGCAGGCCAGCCGCCAAACCCACCGGCACCATAAGGATCATCAACCATGGTTTGGTGTGGAGAAGCCTATCCAGCCCCCACCCTATCACCACGGCGATGACCATCGCGGCCACCATCTCAACCCCCAGCCGCATCGCCAGCTCGATCGCGCGTTGCGCCGAGCCTGCATCGCTATTGCCCCGTTCCCTGCGTTTGGGGGCGCTGGCCGCGTCTTCCGCCGCCTGCAACCGTTCCTCAAACACCGTTTTCTCCGGGCCGTCGCTCATGCACCTGTCTTCCTTGCGGAAATCCGCCTGGGAGGGTCGCGGCGGTTGCTAACCTTACCCCCCAGCACTGTCAAGAATGAATGCGCGTTATAGTGCATAAGTGGCGTTTGCACCAAAATCATCGCAGAACAGCAGTTGACGCGGTTACGGCCGGGCCGCCACTTATTCACGAGTCGTTTGAAAATTGAGGACTCGCTGTGCCTGTGGAAATGCTGCGCGAATTGCCGCTGGACCAAATTCTGCTGGGTGACGCCGGGACCATGCTGCGCATGCTGCCCGATGCCTCGATCAACTGTGTCTTTGCCGACCCCCCCTATAATCTGCAATTGCGCGGGGAATTGCGCCGCCCGGATGACAGCCTGGTGGACGGGGTGGATGACGATTGGGATAAATTCGACGATTTCGCCACTTACGACGCCTTTACCCGAGACTGGCTGAGCGAATGCCGCCGGGTTTTGAACAAGGACGGAACGATATGGGTGATCGGCTCTTACCACAATATCTTCCGCATCGGGGCGATGATGCAGGATCTGGGGTTCTGGATCTTGAACGACGTGATCTGGCGCAAGAGCAACCCAATGCCGAATTTCCGGGGGCGGCGCTTCACCAACGCGCATGAAACCATGATCTGGGCGGCAAAAAGCCAGCAAAGCCGCTACAAATTCAACTACCAATCCATGAAGGCGCTGAACGACGACCTCCAGATGCGCTCGGACTGGACACTCCCGCTTTGCACCGGGGCGGAGCGGCTGAAGAACGTACACGGCCTCAAGCTCCACCCCACCCAGAAGCCGGAAGCCTTGCTGCACCGGGTTATAATGGCCTCAACCAGCCCCGGGGATATTCTGGTGGACCCGTTTCTGGGCACGGGCACATCCGCCGTGGTGGCCAAAAGGCTGCACCGGCATTTCATCGGCATAGAGCGCCACCCGGCCTATGTGGAAGCCGCCTGGGGGCGTTTACGGACGGAGGAACGCGCGCCCCGCACCGCCGTGGTTGCCCCGCCCTCCGGGCGAGAGACGCCGCGAATCGCCTTTGGCAGTTTTGTGGAGCGCGGCATCATCCGCCCCGGCACGCAAGTTATGGACAGGCAAAAACGCTTCGCCGCCGAGGTAACAGCAGAGGGCGCATTGGTCAGCGGGCCCCATCGCGGCTCCATCCATCAGGTTGGCGCGGCGGTGCAGAATGCCCCCTCCTGTAATGGCTGGACCTTCTGGCATTTTGAACGCAACGGTCAGCTTTTGCCGCTGGACGTCCTGCGGAAGGAAGAGCCACAGGGGTAAAAGACTCATAGATTTTATTTATGAGTTAAGCCGAAATAAATAACAAAATCTGTTATAGATTTTCCTTACCGCGCCACCCTTCCAGATTCGCCGATGAGCTTTTGCGCCAGCAACACCGGCACCGCTGTGAACAAAATAGTGGCAAATACCACCACATTCACCTCCGGCAATTGCTGGCCGAGACGAATGGCACCGAAAATCCACAGCGGCAGGGTGTTCTGCGCCCCGGCGGTGAAGGTGGTCACGATCACTTCGTCGAACGAAAGCGCGAAAGCCAGCAACGCCCCTGCCCCGATGGCGCTGGCCATCATCGGCAACTGGATAAGCCGGAAGGTGCGGAATGCATCCGCCCCCAGATCCGCCGAAGCCTCCGTGAGCGAGCGAGGCATCCGCCTAAGGCGCGCCACCACGTTGTTATAGACAATCACCACGCAGAAGGTGGCGTGCCCGGCCACGATGGTCCAGTATGACAGGTTAACCCCCCAGAACGCGAAATATGCCGCCAGGGCCATGCCGGTGAGAATGCCAGGCAAGGCGATGGGCAAAACAGCGATGAAGCTCACCACCTCTTTCGCTGCACTTCGCATTCTGGCCACGGCCATGGCGGCTAAACTGCCCAAAAGCATCGCCGCGAGGGTGGCGACCGAAGCCACCTCCAGCGACAGCACCAAGGCTTGGCGCACTGCGCCATCCTGCCAGGTGTCGCCGAACCAATGCAGGGTGAAACCGGCAATCGGCCAGGCCGGGATGGGTGCCGCCGAGAAGGCGTAAAGGATGATGACCACGATGGGGATGAAGAGAAAAGCGAAGATGGCCGCCACCACAGCCCAGATGAGGGTTTCAGAGCGCATCGAAGGCCCCCAGTTTCCGGGCAATGAGCAGGAAGACCGCCATAACGCCCAAGGGCAGCACCGCATAGGCCGCCGCGAAAGGGATGTTGTTGGTGACACCCACGTTTGAATAGACCACGTTGCCGATGAAATCTGACCCGCGCCCGCCAACCAGCATCGGCGTTACATAATCGCCCAGCGTGAGGGAAAAGGTGAAGATGGCCCCCGCCACCATGCCGGGCAGCGCCATGGGCAGCACCACGCGGCGGAAGGTGGCGAGCCCTTTTTCACCAAGGTCCGCCGAGGCTTCCAGCAGGCTGGGAGGAATGCGCTCCACGCTCGCCGCCACGGGCAGGATCATGAAAGGCAGCCAGAGATAGGAAAACACGATCCACATGGCCCAATTGCTGTAGCCGATATGCGCGCGGGGCAGGCCAATCTCCATCAGCGCCCAGTTCAGCAGGCCATTATGGGAGAGAATGAGCCGCCACGCATAAACCCGCGCCAGATAGCTGGACCAGAGCGGCACCATCACCGCCGCCATCATCGCTGCACGCAGACGCGGGCCCGCCAGGCGGATCATCGCATAGGCGACCGGCCAGGCAAGAATAACATCCGTGATGGTCACCGCCGCGGCGATGCCGATGGTGCGCAGGGCGATGCGGATATAGACCGGGCCTGAGAAAAGCTGCTGGAAGTTGGTGAGCGAGAAGCCGGGGATGAGATTGCCGCTGAGGTCATCCACCGTCCAGAAGGACGTGACAAGCAACGCGCCAATGGCCGCGAGGTAGAGCCCCGCGAACCACAAGGCCGGCAGACCGAGCAAGGCCGCATTCGCCATGCCCGGCCGCCGCCAGCCCAGGGCTGAAAATGCCCTGGAAAGGCTCATCCTTTTATAATCTGCCATTCGCGCTGCCAGGCGGCGTAATCCAGGCAGTCATGCTGGCCATTGCCGCAATCGGTACGTGGGGTTTTCCAGAACCTGATCTGGTCGAAATACGAAGCCGGGGCATTAGCGTGGTATTGCGCGCAGGAGCCGGGCTGCTGGGCGTCCATCTCCTTGCAGGCCAGGGTGTTGGCCGGGGTTTCACCGAAATAAATCGCCTGCTCGGCCTGCACCTTGGGCGTGGTGACCCAGTTGATCCACTCATAAGCGCAATTGGGATGCGGAGCTTTGGCGGAGACCATCCAGGTATCGGCCCAGCCGGTGGCACCCTCCTGCGGGATGGTTTCCGCCACCGGTACCTTGGCGGCCTGCAATGTGTTGGTCTGGTACGGCCAGGCGGCCCCCACCACGGCATCGCCCGAGGTGAAAAGCTGGATTTCGTCCGATGCCAGGGCCCAATATTTCTTGATAAGCTTGGACTGCGCCTGCAGCAGCGTCACCACGGCATCCATCTGCGTCTGGTTCAGCTCATACGGGTCGGTTATGCCGAGCGAGGGATCTTTCTTGGAAAGATATAAAGCCGCATCCGCGATCTGGATGGGATTATCCGGCACGGTGATCTTGCCCTTATATTGCGGGTCGTAGATCACCGACCAGGAAGTGGGCGCGGTAGGAAAAACTTTGGTGTTGTAAAGCAGCGTGTTCGGCCCCCATTCGTAGGAAACGCCGTAATGCACACCCTTCACGGTGTTGAAGGCCGGGCTTTGCAATTGGGGAATGAAGTTTTTCCAGGCCGGAATGAGCGCCATGTTGATGGGCTGCACATCGTGCCCATAAATGAGCCGCAAAGTGGCGTCACCAGAGGCGGAGACGACATCGTACTGGTCGCCACCGCCGGAGCGCATCAGCGCCACCATCTCATCCGAGGAGCCTGCATATTTGGCATGGACCTGGCAGCCGGTTGCGGCCTCGAAAGGTTTTACCCAATCGTCCTGGGCGTAGCCTTCCCACGCCACCACATTCAGGGCGCCTTCGCCCTGGCCGATGGACTGTAAGGGTTCCGCCGCCGCAACCCCCTGCACGAAAGGCAGAGCCACCGAAACATACAAAGCTAGCTTAGCGAGTTTCCGTTTGAAACCGTTTTTCATCACTGCTCTCCCTTGTTGTTTTCACCGCCAATGACGGCGCAAGCCGAACGCGGCCACGCCACCGTTACCGAATCCCCCGCCACGAAGCGCAACGCGCCATGCACGGGCACAATGTTGGCTTCCATAACCTGCATGCTGCTGCCATCTTCCAGCACCACGATGGTGCGCGTGACGGCACCGAGATAAACCGCCTCGCGCACAACGCCGTGACGTTTCTCGTAACCTTCCGGCACAGCATGGGCGTGCGGCACCAGATGCAGCTTTTCCGGCCGCAGCAGCGTGTTACCCAAAATGTTCGAGGAACCCACGAAATCCGCCACGAAGGCACTGGCCGGGCGCTCGTATAAATCGAACGCGGTACCGATCTGCTCGATCTGGCCTTCAGAGAAAACGGCGATGCGGTCTGACATCGAGAGCGCCTCGTCCTGGTCATGGGTGACGTAGATGAAGGTGATGCCGGTTTCCAACTGCAGGCGTTTCAGCTCCTGCTGCATCTGGTGGCGGAGTTTGAGGTCCAGCGCGCCCAAAGGTTCATCCAGCAGCAGCACGCGGGGGCGGTTGACCATGGCTCGGGCAAGCGCCACGCGCTGACGCTGGCCGCCGGAAAGCTGGGCGGGTTTGCGACCCGCAAAATCTGAGAGCTTTACCGCCGCCAGGGCTTTCTCAGCCTCCTTATGTGCCTGCGCTTTTGGCATTTTCTTCGCCCGCAGGCCGTAGGCGACGTTTTCCACCAGGCTGAGATGGGGAAACAGCGCGTAGTCCTGAAACACGGTGTTCACCGCGCGCTCAAACGGCGGCAGGGCGGCGACATTCTGGCCATCCAGCAGGATTTTGCCCTTATCCGGGCGCTCAAACCCCGCGATGAGCCGCAAGGTGGTGGTTTTGCCGGAGCCGGAGGGGCCGAGCAGAGTGAAAAACTCTCCCGCATAAACGGTAAGGTCCACCCGCGAGAGGGCGACCGCTGCGCCATAGGTTTTGGCAACGCCTTCAAGCTGTACGATAGGCTGGTTCACCAGCACCTCTGCGGTTATAGGGTTGAAGCCTGTATCGTCCATATTCGCAGGATTGCCACGCAACCCCCTCGGTTTTGTTGACCTCTGAGCACAGCCTCCGCCTGCTGTATTCCAAGGTCAACAGTTTTTACCGGAGGGGGCGCATAATACTAGAAAGCCCTATCAGTGAGGAGTGCCATGCCTGATCATCTGAAATTCTACATCAACGGCGAATGGGTGAACCCCGTGGCGCCAAACCGCATTGCGGTTATCGACCCCTCGACCGAGGAGGCCTTCACCGAAATTTCCGGTGGCGCCAAGGCCGATGTGGACAAAGCCGTGGCCGCCGCGAAAGAGGCTTTCAAGAGCTATTCCCGCTTTTCCCAGAAAGAACGGCTGCAACTGCTGGAAGCGTGCCTGGCTGAATATAACAAACGCTACGACGACATTGCCGAGGCGTGTGCCAAGGAAATGGGCGCGCCGATTGCCTTTGCCAAAGAGGCGCAGGCCTGGGTGGGGCAGAAGCATTTCGAGGCGACGATCGAGAAGCTGAAAACCTTTAAATTCACCGAGCAACGCGGCACCACCATGGTGGTGAAGGAGCCGATTGGCGTTTGCGGGCTTATCACCCCTTGGAACTGGCCGCTGAACCAGATTGTGTGCAAGGTGGCCCCGGCTTTGGCCACGGGCTGCACCATGGTGCTGAAGCCTTCCGAAATTGCGCCGATAAACGGGCTGATTTTTGCTGAGGTGATGCACGCGGCGGGCGTACCCAAAGGCGTGTTCAACCTCGTCAACGGCACCGGGCCGGATGTGGGCCAGGTTTTGGCCGGGCACCCGGATGTGGACATGATGAGCTTCACCGGTTCCACCCGTGCGGGCATTATCGTGGCGCGCGAGGCGGCAGCGACAGTGAAGCGCGTGTGCCAGGAGCTTGGTGGGAAATCTGCCAATATTCTGCTGGAAGATGTGGATTTGGACCATGCGGTGCGCCAGGGCATTGGCGTGTGCTTTATCAATACCGGGCAGAGCTGCGATGCCGGCACACGGATGCTGGTGCCAGCCAAATTGCATGACGAGGCGGTGAGGATTGCGGCGGACGAGGCGAACAAGCAGACCCCCGGCCCGGCTTTTGCCGAAGGTACTGTGCTAGGGCCGCTGGTGAGCCAGATGCAGTGGGACAAAGTGCAGAAAATGATCAAGGCCGGGATTGATGAAGGGGCGACACTTGCCTGCGGCGGGCTGGGGCGGCCAGCCGGGCTGAACAAGGGGTATTTTGCCAAACCCACCGTGTTCGGCAACGTGAAACCGGGCATGACGATTGAGAAGGAAGAGATTTTTGGGCCGGTGCTTTCCATTGTGCCGTATGACACGCTGGAAGAGGCGATAGAGATTGCCAACGACACTGTGTATGGCCTGGCCGCCTATGTGCAGGGCAAGGATATTGCGAAAGTACGTGATGTGGCCTCGAAGATGCGGGCCGGATCGGTATATGTGAACTACCCGGATATGGATTTCTTCTCGTCCTTTGGCGGGTATAAGCAGTCCGGCAACGGGCGGGAATATGCCGATTGGGCGATGCATGATTTCTTGGAGATTAAGAGCATCGTGGGGTATGGGGGGTAGGTTTTTGCTCCTGGCTTTATAATGAAACGGGGCCGAACCTATGGTTCGGCCCCTTATTGATTTCGGCTCTCCAAAAACCTTAGTCTTGTATTATTTGATAGGACTGACCATCCCTTACCTTTGACAAAAGCAAAACTGCTTCTTCAGAATACTTATCAAGTCGCGTTTTATTCCACATCTCTTTTCTATGATAAATATTATCTGAAGCCTTCATGTCCCACCCCGATTCTGCCTTCAGCTGTCCAATCAACCTATTCGCTAAGTGCCACGAGGTTGCTCCCAATTTTTCGCCCAACTGAGTAGCGCTATATTTGTAATGAGCCGAAGTCGCAGAGTAATCTTTGATATGTGCGATTCCAAAAAGCTTGGCAAATGCCGTGGAGTTCTCTACACTGCTGTTCAACATTTGAAAATCAGCTTCGACTGTTGCCTTCGGAATATCATGGCGAACTAACTCATAAGAACGCGCTAGTAACGCCCGCAGAACTCGAGGATTCACATCATTCATAATTGGATTTGCTGCGAATGCGTTAAACACCCAGTCAAACTGTTTCGCTTCAATCAACTTGACACGTACAGATCGTCCCTCTTCGGTGGCAATCACCTTTTCGTGCGGAGGATTAGAATCATCTGTCAAAGACGGGTTCCATTCAAGAATATAGACATTTGGTATAACTCCACCTTTTTCCGGGAGAGCTTCATCAATATCTGAAAGGATTGCCCGAATATTTGGGTCCGTGGCGCTATAGCCAATAAATATCAAAGGGTGCTCATTGAAGAATGTCAGCAGTTTGGCGCTCAGAAATTTCTTCTTTTTTAGAAACGAATCATAGTCTGAAGCCGTAAAAACAAGCCCTGGAAACTCGCTAACACATCCATGTATTTTGAATATTTCCCCAATAGATATTGGCTGCCCTTTGAGAATATGTTGACCAATAACCGGTGTTAAATCTAGGAAGATTGCCTCAACCATTTGATCATAATTTGTTGTTATAATCGCATGGGGCTTAATGGCCTGCAACGCAGTTATTTCTTCAGCATATCCATTTGCTTTTATCTCTTCCAAACCATTTGGCATAATTTCTTTAAGATGCTGTGCGATTTTGAATTTAAGATAAGAAGAAGCCTCAACATTTTCCTTATACAGCTCATCTGGAAATTCATTTTTTCCTGATGACCAAGCCCATTCCTGATATTTTTTTGAAAACTCCTCCCCGATAGCCATCGGAGAGCTGAAAAGCTGTTTATAAAAACCCAACCCTTTATCAATCAGCAAACAAGATTCTGCCAAAAAGCTAAGCAATTCCTCCCAATTCGGCGCACCTACATATCGCTTAGAAAGTCCTGAGCCAATAAATAAAATTGGTTGAGAGCCAAGCTGCTGGACAGTTTCGGCGATATCTTCGGCAATCTCCTCCATGTACCTTTGGTAGCGCAGTTTACCCTCGTCGCTGCTTATGCCCGGCATTTACCAAATCTCCTTTGAACCATCCCGAATCTAGATTTCAAGCACTATAAGCTTTTTGTAACGACCGCCTATCACCAAGCCCCCATCGAATAGCGTCCACCACCTTGCCCTTCCCCCCAATCCCGGCCTAACCTCCCCCTTATCAGAGGAAAATCGCCGACCACGGGGACTAAAATACACCGGGCGGGGGACCAAAATATGGGTTTTATAGCGGGGCGGGATGCCCAGGTGGCGTTATGCGCCACGGCGGGGCTGCTGCCTTTATTGAAGGGGCTGGGCACGGATGCGGACCGGATTTTCGGCCCCGCAGGCATTGATGCGGCCCATTTGAACGCCAGCAGCGAGGGCGGGCTTGCTCTTTCTGCTTATGTAGACGTGATGGAGCGCGCGGCAGAACTCTCTGGCCGATCGGATTTCGGGCTGCTTTATGGGCGCAGCTTTCCGGCTTCCTGCCATGGGCTGGTGGGGGATCTGGCGTTGGCCGCCCCCAGCATCGGCATGGCATTGCGGCAATTTACCGATTTGTTCCCCCTGCACCAGGAAGCCAGCGAGGCCCGGCTGGCGGAGGAATCTGGCCTGCTGCGGCTGGAATACCGGATTCTGGACTGGCGGATTTTTGAGCGAAGGCAGGACGCAGAGCTGACCATCGCGATGTTCCAGAATCTGTTGCGGGAAGCCTATGGCCCCGGTTTCCGCCCCGTGGAGGTGCATTTTGAGCACCCGGTGCCGGATGATTGCACCACGCATGAAGCGGTGTTTGCCGCCCCGGTGTTCTTCGGCCAGCGCACCAACGCGATTGTTTTTGAACCGCAAGACCTCTCCCGCCGGATGCCGGGGGCGGATGCGGCGCGGTTTGCCAGGCTGGCGGCGGAGGCTTACCGGCGGCGGCTGCCGCATGGGAGGGTGCCGCTGGAAGCCAGGGTGCGGGCGGAAATACGCTCCCGCCTGCCGGATGGCTCGCCGCCTATATTAGAGGTGGCGGAGGCGCTGGGCCTGGCGCGCTGGACGCTGCAGCGCCGCCTGAACGATATGGGGCTGAGCTATGCCGAGGCGGTGCAGGATGTGCGCAAAACCCTGGCGGAGAGCTATCTGCGGCAGCCGCATTTGAGCATTTCCGGCATCGCGCAGCTTTTGGGCTATGCGGAGTTAAGCCCGTTTTCCCGCGCGTGCCACCGCTGGTTTGGCGCCTCGCCTGAGCGAATGCGGCAAAAGCACTTGACTTGAGGGGCTGAGGGGCGCATCCGCTGCCCTTAAGTTAAGCCGCCGTGCTGCGAGGGTTCGCACCACGGCGCGTTTTGCGTTGTTTAGTGCCTTGTGGGGTGTTTAGCCATGTTCGACAATCTGTCGGGCAAATTCGGGGAGATTTTCGACAAGCTTCGCCGCCGCGGGGCGCTGTCTGAATCTGACGTGAACGACGCGCTGCGGGAGATCCGCCTGGCGTTGCTGGATGCCGACGTGGCGCTGCCGGTGGTGAAGGATTTCATCGCCAATGTGCGGGAGAAGGCGGTGGGCGCGGAAGTGCTGCGCTCCGTTTCCCCCGGCCAGATGGTGGTGAAGATTGTTAACGACGCGCTGATTGAGGCGCTGGGCGGCGTTGCGGTGCCGCTGAACATGCTGGCCCCTGCCCCGCTGCCGATTTTGATGGTGGGTTTGCAGGGCTCGGGCAAGACCACGACCTCCGGGAAGATCGCGCTTCGCTTACGCACCCGTGAGCGCAAGAAAGTGCTGCTGGCGAGTTTGGATACGCAGCGCCCCGCCGCACAGTTGCAGCTTGAGCAACTGGCAAGCCGTGCGGAGGTGGGCAGCCTGCCGATTATCGCCGGGCAGACGCCGTTGCAGATTGCCCACCGGGCGATGGATACGGCACGGCGCGAATCCTACGACGTGGTGATTCTGGACACCGCCGGGCGCTTGTCCATCGACCTGGCGTTGATGGAAGAGGTGAAGGCGATCCGTGCCGCGGTTTCCCCGGTGGAAACGCTGCTGGTGGTGGACGCGATGACCGGCCAGGACGCAGTGACCACGGCCACCGCGTTTAACGAGGCGGTGAACATTACCGGCATCGTGATGACGCGGCTGGATGGCGATGCACGGGGTGGTGCGGCTTTGTCCATGCGCGCTGTCACCGGCGCGCCGATCAAGCTGATCGGCCAGGGCGAGAAGCTGGATGCGCTGGATGAATTCAACCCGGAGCGGATCGCCGGGCGCATTCTGGGCATGGGCGATATCGTCGGGCTGGTGGAGAAAGCCGCCGAGACAATCGACAAGGTCGAGGCCGAGAAGCTCGCCAAGAAGATGGCGAAGGGCAAGTTCGACCTGGATGATTATGCTGCCCAGTTGAAGCAGATTTCCAAGATGGGCTCGCTTTCCGGCATTCTCGGGATGCTGCCGGGCATCGGCAAGATGAAGCAGCAGATTGAGAACGCGAATTTGGACCAGAGCGTGTTCAAGCGCCACATCGCCATTATCAGCTCGATGACGGCGGCGGAGCGGCGCGCACCCGATATTATGAAGGCCAGCCGCAAAAAGCGCGTGGCGGCGGGTTCCGGCACTTCCGTACAGGATGTGAACAAGCTGCTGAAGCAGTTCGACGATATGTCGACCATGATGAAGCGGATGAACAAGATGGGCGGGGCGGAGGCGATGATGCGCCAGATGCAAGCCGCCATGGGCGGCCCAAAAGGCGGCCGCAAACCTTTTTGATTTTTTGATTTAACGAAGGAGTTACTATGTCTGTTAAAATTCGTCTTTCCCGCGCAGGTGCCAAGAAGCGCCCGTTTTATCATATCGTGATCGCCGACGTGAACGCGCCGCGCGATGGCAAGTTTATTGAGCGCGTGGGCACCTATAACCCGATGCTGCCCTCTGACCATGCCGACCGCGTGACGCTGAAGACCGAGCGCCTGCAATACTGGATTGGCAATGGCGCGCAGGCGACCGACCGCGTGGCCCGCTTTCTGGCGAAGGCCGAGCTGATCAAGGCGCCGGTTTATGCCGAGCAGCCGAAGCAGGCGCTGCCGAAGAAGAAGGCCCAGGAGCGCGCCGCCGCCAAGGCCAAAGCCGAAGCCGCCGCTTAATCCATAGGGCGTTGTGGAAGACCGGTTGATCCTGATGGGCGTGATTGGCAAGCCGCATGGCGTGCGCGGGCAACTGCGCGTGCATTGCTACGGGGAGGAGCCTGAGCTTCTTGCCGCGCATTTGCTGGTGGATGCCAAGGGGCGACAGTTTGCGCTCGAATGGGCGCATGACAACATCGCCTGGATCAGCACGGTTATGAACGGCAAGCCGCACCGCATCACCGACCGCGACGAAGCCGCGCGCCTCACCAATGCCGAGCTGTTCCTGCCTCGCTCCGTTTTGCCGGAGGCCGAGGCGGAAGAGTTCTACCTGGCTGATCTGATTGGGCTCGCAGCCCATGATGAAAGCGGCAAAATGATCGGCAAGGTGGCGAATGTGCTGGATTATGGCGGCGGGGCCAGTTTGGAGCTAGCACCAGGCGGGCGGTTAATTCCGTTTACCAAGGCATGCGTGCCGCAGGTGCGGATTGCCGACGGCTATGTGGTGGTAAACCCGCCCGCCGAGGTGGAAGCCAAGGAAGAGCCAAGCGAATGAGCTGGCGGGCTGACATCCTGACGCTTTTCCCCGCCATGTTTCCGGGGCCTTTGGGCGAAAGCCTGGCGGGCCGGGCGCTGGAGGCTGGCACCTGGAGCCTGAAGGTCACGGATATACGTGATTTTGGGCTGGGGCGGCACCGCGCGGTGGACGACACGCCCTTTGGCGGCGGTGCCGGCATGGTGCTGCGACCGGATGTGGTGGATGCCGCCATCGGCTCCGTGCAGGATGAGCGCCCGTTGATCTTCGTAACGCCGCGCGGCAAGCCGCTGAGCCAGGCCCGTGTGCGGGCACTGGCGGCAGGGCCGGGAGCGATCCTGGTCTGTGGCCGGTTCGAAGGGTTCGACCAGCGTGTGATCGAAGCCAGAGGCTGCGAGGAGATCAGCATCGGAGATTACGTGCTCTCCGGTGGGGAGCTGCCCGCTCTGGTGCTGCTGGATGCGGTGATCCGCCTGCTGCCTGGCGTGATGGGCCATGCGGAGAGCGGGGTGGAGGAAAGTTTCTCTGACGCCCTGCTGGAATATCCGCATTACACCCGCCCTGCCCTGTGGGATGGCCGCGCCGTGCCGGAGGTGCTGACCCAGGGCAACCACGCCGCCATCGCAGAGTGGCGCAAGCGCCAAGCCATTGCCGCCACGCAAAGCCGAAGACCTGACCTTTACGCCCAATATATTGCAACCGGCGCAAGCGCGCCTTAAACACCCATTTCCAGAAGGACATTAACCCATGAACATCATCCAGCAGATTGATGCCGAGCAGATTGCGAAGCTGACCGAGAGCAAGAAAATCCCGACCTTCGCCCCCGGCGATACGCTGCGCGTGAACGTGACCGTGAAGGAAGGCGAGCGCTCCCGTATTCAGGCTTTTGAAGGCCTGTGCATCGCGCGCTCCAACCGTGGCATCAACTCCTCCTTCACCGTGCGGAAAATTTCCTATGGTGAGGGTGTGGAGCGCGTGTTCCCGCTTTACGCGCCGATCATCGCCGAGATTAACGTGATCCGCCGTGGCGATGTGCGCCGCGCCAAGCTGTATTACCTGCGCGGCCGCCGCGGCAAATCTGCCCGCATTGCGGAGAAGGCCCGCGAAGTGGTGACCGCCGCGAACGCCGCCACCAAGTAAGCAGGGTTGTTGCCCCAGCACGAGGGCAACGCGCCCTTGGCTAATTTTTAGCGCGAATACCCATATGGGTTTCGCCTGGGGCCAGAAGGGCAATGCCTTTCTGGCCTTTTGTAACTGTGGAGCTGGATAAAATGCCGCGGACCTTGTTTGACAAGATTTGGGATGCCCATGTGGTTGATAAACTGGAGGACGGCACCTGCGTTCTCTATATTGACCGCCACCTTGTGCATGAGGTGACCAGCCCGCAGGCATTTGAGGGCCTTCGCGTGGCGGGCCGCACGGTAAGGCGGGTGGAAAACACCATCGCCGTGGTGGACCATAATGTGCCCACCAGCCCAGACCGGTTGACTGAAGTGAACGAGCCGGAAAGTGCTTTGCAGATTGCCACACTAGAGCAGAACGTGAAGGAGTTCGGGGTGACGTATTTCCCGATGTCCGACATCCGCCAGGGCATTGTGCATGTTATCGGCCCGGAACAGGGCATCTCCCTGCCCGGCATGACCATTGTGTGCGGCGACAGCCATACCTCCACCCATGGGGCGATGGGCGCATTGGCGTTTGGCATCGGCACCTCTGAGGTGGAGCACGTGCTGGCCACGCAGACTTTGTTGCAGAAACCGGCGAAGAACATGCTGATCCGCGTTGATGGGAAGCTGCCGGAGGGTTGTTCGGGCAAGGACATCATGCTGGCGGTGATCGGCAAGATCGGCACCGGCGGCGGCACCGGCTATGTGATGGAGTTCGCGGGCGAGGCCATCAGCGCGCTGGACATGGCCGGGCGGCTTTCCATGTGCAACATGAGCATCGAGGGCGGCGCGCGCGCGGGGTTGGTCGCACCGGATGAGAAAACCTTTGAATACATCAAAGGCCGCCCCTTCGCGCCGAAGGGAGCGGATTTCGACGCCGCGGTGGCGTATTGGAAAACCCTGCCGAGCGACGCGGGCGCGCATTACGACAAGATTGTTGAGCTGCGGGCCGAGGATATTATTCCGCAGGTGACATGGGGCACCAGCCCGGAGACGGTGATACCTATTACCGGCAGCGTGCCAAACCCGGCGGATGAGAAGGACGAAGCCAAGCGCGCCCAGATGGAGCGGATGCTGAGCTATATGGGGCTGGAAGCGGGGCAGAAGATTGCGGGCACGAAGGTGGACGTGGTGTTTATCGGCTCCTGCACAAATTCCCGCATCGAAGACATGCGCGCTGCCGCCGCCGTGACCAAAGGCCGCCATGTGGCGGATGGCGTGCGGGTGCTGGTGGTGCCGGGCTCGGGCCTGGTGAAGAAACAGGCTGAAGATGAAGGTCTGGCCAAGATATTCACCGATGCCGGGTTTGAATGGCGTGAGGCGGGATGCTCGATGTGCTTAGGCATGAACCCGGACAAGCTGACGCCGGGCCAGCGTTGCGCCTCTACCTCCAACCGTAATTTCGAAGGCCGGCAGGGTCCGGGTGGGCGCACCCATCTGCTTTCCCCCGCCATGGCCGCCGCCGCCGCGATTACCGGCAAGATCACTGATGTGCGGGAGCTGGTGTAATGGATAAATTCACCACCCTCACAGCCATCACCGCACCGCTGAATATCGACAATATCGATACGGACAAGATTATTCCGGCACGGTTTTTAAAGACCATCAAGCGCACGGGCCTCGGCAAAAGCGCCTTTGCCGATATGCGCTATAATGCCGATGGCAGCGAGAAGCCGGATTTTGTGCTGAACCAGGTGCCTTATCGCCAGGCGGAAATTCTGGTGGCGGGTGATAATTTCGGTTGCGGATCATCACGCGAGCACGCCCCCTGGGCGCTGAAGGATTTCGGGATTCGCTGCATTATTGCGCCCAGCTTCGCGGATATCTTCTTCAATAACAGCTTCAAGAACGGACTGCTGCCGATTGCCCTGCCAGAAGACATCTGTGCAAAGCTGCGTGAGGATGCGGCGATGGGCGGCAATGCGCGCCTGACCGTGGACCTTGCCCGGCAGGTGGTGATCCGCCCGAATGGCGAGGAAATTGCCTTCCAGGTTGATGAATTTCGCAAGCATTGCCTGCTGAACGGGCTGGATGATATTGGCCTGACACTGGAACACAAAGCCGCCATTGACAGCTACGAGGCGAACCTTCCCTCCTGGCAGCCAAAAATTCAGGGAGCTTAAACATGATTGCTAATAAAAATCTGCTGCTGATGCCCGGCGACGGGATCGGCCCCGAAGTGATGGCCCAGGCCAAGCGCGTGCTGAACTGGTTGCAGGAAACCAAGCGCGCCAGCTTTACCATCGAGGAGGAACTCGTAGGTGGCGCCTCTATCGATGCGCATGGCGTGCCGTTGACAGATGCGGCGCTGGCCAAGGCAAAAGCCGCCGACGCGTTGCTGTTTGGCTCCGTTGGCGGCCCGAAATGGGACAAGGTGCCGTTTGAGGTTCGCCCCGAGGCCGGGCTTTTGAAGCTGCGCGCTGAATTGCAGGTGTTCGCCAATTTGCGCCCGGCGCGGGTGTTTGAGGCGCTGGCCGATGCGTCTTCGTTAAAGCCGGAGCTGGTGAGCGGGCTGGACCTCATGATTGTGCGCGAGTGCATCGGCGGGATTTATTTCGGCCAGCCGCGCGGCATTGAGACGCTGGCAGACGGCACCCAGCGTGGCGTGAACACCGAGGTTTACACCACGCATGAAATTCAGCGCGTGGGCCGCGTGGCGTTTGAGCTGGCGCGCAAGCGCGGCAACCGTGTGTGCAGCGTGGAGAAGGCGAATGTGATGGAGGCCGGGCTGCTCTGGCGCCAGGTGATGACGAAACTGGGGGCCGAGGAGTTCCCGGATGTGGAGCTCTCCCACATGTATGCCGATAACTGCGCCATGCAGCTGGCGAAGAGGCCGAAACAGTTCGACGTGATTGTGACCAGCAATCTGTTCGGGGATATCCTCTCCGACCTTGCGGCGATGCTCACCGGCTCGCTGGGGCTGCTGCCCTCCGCCACATTGGGGGCAAAAGAGGCTTCTGGGCGTATTCCCAGCCTGTATGAGCCGATCCATGGTTCAGCGCCTGACATTGCGGGCACCGGCAAGGCTAACCCGCTGGCGCAGGTGCTGAGCCTCGCCATGATGCTGCGCTATTCCTTCGATATGCAGGAAGACGCTGACGCGATTGAGGCGGCCGTAGAGCGGGTGCTGGCCAAGGCCGGGCGCACGCCGGACATCGCCGTGCCGGGGCGTGCGGTGATCTCCACCGCCGAAATGGGCGATGCGCTGCTGGCAGAGCTTCAGAACGCTTAATTCATAAGGGTGGGGGTTGCGGGGCCGCGACGGTTCGGTTACACCCCGCCCACCGCGCGCTCGTAGCTCAGCTGGATAGAGCATCAGACTACGAATCTGAGGGTCAGGAGTTCGAATCTCTTCGAGCGCGCCACAGAATCCCTTGAAATTCAAGCGTTAACGGGCCGGTCGGCAGCGACCGGCCCGCTGGCGCTTTGGCGCTGCCCACCACTATCTCCTTCACTCCCACTCGCGGCCAAAGCACCCAGGCCGGCAAAGGGCGGTACGCTGCCCATCTGCCAGGCCAGCAGCGTCATCATAGTGCCCTCGGGATGGAACAGGCGCAGCGCCGCCGCAAGGCGTAATTTACCCGTTGGTAACCAAAACGAACTTACAAAACCTCCATGCAAGCTGCAGCGCCCTTTTCCTCTATTTGGTCGGCGCTGTGGCCAGCCTTAGCTGCGGCGCTTGCATCAACGCTCGGCTGTGCTTGGCTCGTCTTGGCACCGCCTGGCAGTGGAAAGCCCGTGGCGCTGGTGTTCCCCCCCTGGTGGAGTTGTACCCAGAGCTATCAAGCGGCCGTGCAGGATGGGGCCGTTATCCGTTTCGGGCTTGGCTGCTTCATCGTCATCGTCGCCCCTGATCTATCCGCCCCTGACGCTGCCTCGGATGTCTGGGCTCGTCTTAACCCACAAGCGCTTGGCGGCTGTGACCCACGCCCCTATCGGAGTGCTCAATGATCGATCAACTCGCCGATTTTCGCCGCAAACTTAGCGTCTTTCTTGCCATCGTCCTCTGGAGCGGCGTACCCGCTGCCGCCGCTGCCGCGCTGTCCACCGGAAATGGCTGGCTCGCCCCCTGCCTGATGGCGGGCTTCATCGCCGCGCTGGGCAGCGCCGCCATACTCCACGACGCGAGCAGCCCGACGACACGGTATCTGCTCACCGTCTGTTTTATAGCGACGATCTCGGTGGCGGTGGCGGCGGCGCGTGGCGGCGCGATGCAGATTGATCTGCATATGGGCTATTTTGCGGCATTGGCGATCCTTGCCGCCTATTGCGATACGGTTGTCATCTTGCTCGCCGCCGGGGTCATCGCGCTGCATCATCTTGGTTTGAACTTTCTTGCCCCAGCCTTGGTCTTCCCCGACGGTGCAAATTTCCTGCGGGTGCTGCTCCATGCTGGCATCGTGGTGGTAGAATCGGCCGCACTGCTCTGGATGGCACAATCGGTACAGGAACAATTCTCCCGCTCCGCTCAATCGCTGGAGGAAGCCCGCCTCGCCATGGAACGCGCCGAGACAGCGAATGCCGCCGCCGCCAGCCAGCGCGAAGCACGCGATCGCGATCAGGCCGCCGCCGCAGCCGCTCAGGAGCGCGCCGCGAAGGCGCTGCATGGCGTCGTTAACACGCTCGCCAGCGCCCTCTCAGGCCTCTCTTCTGGCAATCTCGCCAAACGGTTGGAAGACCCCTTCCCTGCCGATTACGAGCGGTTGCGCGGGGACTTCAACGCTACGGTGGACGCGCTGCACAGCACCATCCAAGCGCTAAACGGCCATGCGCTGACCGTGCAAAACGGCGCCGGGGAGATCGCCCGTGCTGCGCATGACCTCTCTGCCCGTACTGAAAGCCAGGCAGCGTCTCAGGAGGAAACCACGGCCGCACTGAACGAGGTGACGCAAGCCCTGCACCAGACAGCACAGGATGTCGCCCGAGCCCGCGATGTTGCCGGGGCAGCCCGCAAGGCCACCGAAATGTCTGGCACGGTCGTTAAAGACGCCGTCTCGGCCATGGCGGCGATCGACGTGTCTTCCAACAAGATCAACCAGATCATCGGCGTGATCAATGAAATCGCGTTCCAAACCAATTTGCTGGCGCTGAATGCAGGGGTGGAGGCAGCACGCGCCGGCGACGCCGGGCGGGGGTTCGCCGTGGTCGCCACCGAAGTACGCGCCCTGGCCCAACGCACCGCCGATGCCGCTCGAGAAATCAGAGGCCTGATCGGCTCGTCGGAGAAAGACGTGCGCTCAGGCGTTGAACATGTGAACCGCACTGGGGAAGTGCTCTCTGAACTGGCCGCGCAGGTAAATGAGATCGATCGACTGATCGGCGCGGTGAGCGAAACTGCGCGCCAGCAAACCATGGCGCTAAGCCAGGTGAATGAGGCGCTCTCAGACATGGACCAGGTGGCGCAACATAACGCCGCAATGGTTGAGGAAACCAGCGCCGCTGCACAAGAGATGCTTGGCTCGGCGGAAAAGCTGACTGAACTTGCCAACCATTTCACCCTGGAAACCGCCCCCCGGCAGAGCAACTGGGAATTGGAACTGCAACGGGCGTGATCCGCCGGGCGGCACTCTGCGGCGCGTTGGGACTGGGCGTATTGGCCAGCCCCGCTCGCGCCATGCCGTATCATTTTACCCTGTATGACGGGCAGGGGCAGATGGTCACCGCTGACAGCTTTCCAGGCCGGCTGTTGCTGGTTTTTTTCGGCTATACTCATTGCCCGGATATCTGCCCGGCAACGCTGGAGCATCTCGCCAAGGCACTGCAAACCGCCGATCCACAGGGTAAAAAGCTGCAGGGATTGTTCATCAGCATCGACCCGGCAGAGGACAGCCCGGCTCTCGCCAGCGCCTATGCTGCATTATTTTCCAGGCGAATTATTGGTCTCTCCGGTTCGGCATCCGACATTGCCGCGGCGGAGCGGGAATTTCACGTTTACGTCCGCCCGCTGGCTGATGGCGGTTTCGCACATGGGGCGCTGATCTACGCGCTGGACGATCAAGGCCAGTTACGCGCTGTCATTCCGGACGGGTTGAGCACCGCCCAACTTTCACAGCGCCTCAGCGCCCTGCTGGCCAATGGGCACTGAGCAAACCAAGCCTCTTCAAACCCTCGCAAAGTCGCCCCTGAGACAGCCCTGCGCCGCAACATATGGCGACGGGAGTGGCTGGTTGGATAAAGAATCCCCGGCATAATTAGCGTTATGGTTCCACCATTTTCCTAAAAAACGACGCCCGACAGGGCTGTGCGGCATATTTGCAACCCGCATTTCAATTTCAGAAATAATGCGAATGATGCCTTGACGCATCAACCGATATGTTTATTCGGACATATCGGAAGGCACGCCCGCCATACAAATGCGAGTGTGCCGCGAGATTCCTGCATTTGGAGAAAGACGTGAACCGAGTCAGTTATATTCTGGGCCTAACAATTTGCGGCTGCATCTTTGGCGGCCATGCCGCCCACGCCTTAAATGGCCCCTCCCCAGTGCAGATTGATGGTGGCCCGTTTGGCACATTCAAAATTTCTGGAGGCGTAGATGGCTATTTCTTCGCGCAGAGCGGTGCCTCGTACAACTCTGTGGTTGGCCCAAAGTCGAATGGGGCGAATATCTCAGCCTTCATGATTCAGGCAAAGAAAACAACTGGCCCGATTCAATTCACCGTGCAACTCGGTGAATACACAAACATCAACCTTGGTGCCAACAAGCCGAAGGAAATCAACGGGAACATGTACACGACCGGCCCTTTGCGGGCGGCTTATATCACAATTCCGCTGACGGACGAGCTTTCGATTTCCGCCGGGCAGCTTGATTCACTGGAGG
This sequence comes from Pseudomonadota bacterium, assembly GCA_021808055.1. The sequence continues at coordinate 70,891 of JAKBCH010000001.1, forward strand.
GTTATGAGTCGGCGTTCGCCTGGAACAATCCGGTTGCGCTGCGCACGGTCATCGCCAGCGTTGAAAACAGTGAAAGCCGTGGTGTTTCCGCCAGCTATAACAAAGGGCCGTTTAGCGGCACAGTGGTGTTTGGCGATGGCTACGACACCGGTGTTTTCAATTATCTGCAGTTCCTTACGAGCTATAACATAAACGCTACCGACAACCTGAATGTTTTTGGCGGCGTGGCCTTGGGTGTGACCGGCCCCAACAGCTTTGCCTATGGCAGCGGCGGGTTAAGCAACGGCGGCGCCAATGGCGTTGGCGGCCAAGGGCAGCTTGCCAACGTTAATTCCAACATGTTGGGCGGGTGGTACACAACCGTTATAAACGGCCTCAGCCTGACCTCTGAAGTGCAGTATCAATACGCAAAACCCTTGCACAGATACGCAGACATTACATCTGGTGGGGTATCTGATAACATCGCCAAGGAAACCAGCAATCTTGGCGTGGCTGAGTTTGCCGAATATCAATTTCCCGGCACGGAGTACTCCATCGGTTCGTGGGCCGAATATGCAACGAGCCATGGCTCCGGCGCGCAAGATAATTGGTTTGTGGCACCAAACGCCCAACTGGTTGGCTTTGCCTTGGCACCCACCTGGCAGCATGGCCATATCTATAGCCGCCTGAATGCTGGGTATGTGCATTTGTTGAACCAGGGCCAGCCAGCAGCAGGCTATGGCAACAGCGGAACTGGAAAGAACCAGGTTGTTGGCACGCTTGAATTTGGGTTAGTATTCTAAATTAAAACTGGATCAGGTGGAATCCTATTGTGGATTCCACCTGATTGCGTTTCTCCTGGCCTCAGCTTGCGGCAGCCTTGGTAATGTCCTGCAGCTCGACATTCACTTCCAATGTCGAAACATTATCGCCGCAATCGAGCTTGACGCTTACCTTGTCCTGGTCGATCGACATGTGCTTGGCGATAACGGCCAATATTTCCTCACGTAGAATGGCCACAAGGTCTGAGCGGCCAGCTGCCCTGCGCTCATGAGCAAGGAGTATTTGCAGCCGGTCCCGCGCGATGGGCGCCGAACGCGTGCGGGTGAAAAAACTGAAAATGCTCATGCGACTGCAGCCTTCCGACCAAACAGCCGGCTCATCAGCCCCTTGCGTTCGATCGGCTCCACCACGGCCAGCTTTTCGCCGCAAAGCCTGCGGGCGGCATCGGCATAAGCCTTTGCCGCGCTCGATTCCGGCATATGCAACGTGACCGGGCAACCCAGATTAGAGGCATTCAGCACATCCGGGCTTTCAGGCACGATGCCAAGCAGGGGAATGGCGAGGATGTCGAGAACATCCTTCACATTCAACATCTCGCCGCGCGCGGCGCGGGCCGCGTTATAGCGGGTCAGCAGCAAATGCTTTTCAAAATTCTCACCGTTTTCCGCGCGCAGGGTTTTGGAGTCCAGCATACCGATGATGCGGTCTGAGTCACGAACCGAGGAAACCTCGGGGTTGGTAACAACGACGGCCATATCCGCAAACCGCATGGCAAGCTGCGCGCCTTTTTCAATCCCGGCAGGGCTGTCACAAATAATCCAGTCGAATTTTTCTTTCAGCTCTTCGATCACGGCCTGCACGCCGTCCTCAGTCAAGGCATCTTTGTCGCGCGTTTGCGAAGCGGGAAGCAGCGAAAGTGTTTCGAGCCGTTTATCGCGGATGAGCGCCTGCGCCAGCTTTGCATCGCCCTGAACCACATTGACGAGGTCGTAAACCACCCGGCGCTCCGCCCCCATCACCAGGTCCAGATTGCGCAAACCAACATCGAAATCGATAAGCACGACATTCTGGCCGTTTTGCGCGAGCGCGGCGCCAAGCGAGGCGCTGCTCGTGGTTTTGCCAACACCTCCCTTGCCTGAGGTAACCACCATAACTTTAGGCATTACAATTTTCTCCTGTCCGGCGGTGTCATCTTAATCCAGTGCGGTAATTTTAAGCGCGCCGTCCTGCTGCCTGATCTGCACGGCGCGACCATCGAGATGTTCGTTCCAATCATCCGCCGTGCCGTAAATGCCATCTATGGCAACCAGTTCAGCGCTTAATCTGCCGCAAAAAATTCGCGCTGCCGCGCCGGTTTTTACCCCGGCGACAAGACGGCCGCGCACAGGGCCATAAACATGCAGCGAGCCACCAGCAATGACTTCCGCACCAGACGCAACCGAGCCGATGATGGTGACATCTCCATCTTCAAAAACGATCGATTGACCGGAACGCACGGGCCTATCGATGATCAGTGAGGCGGATGCCGGGGCAGGCTTTGGCATTTCCTCTGGCAGGGCAATATCGCGGCCGAACTGGTCATCGCCCTCGCTTTTCTGCCGCAAATCCAACAATGCCTCAAACCGCGTGCCCCCAAGCCGGGAACGCTCGATCCCTTCCACGCCGATCAGCGACAATCCGCGCATATCCAACGCATAAAGCAATGCGGCTGGGTCGCCGCCCTCGCCTTGCAACGCAGAAAAATTGACGATCATGGGCTTGCGCGCGAAATATCCGGGTGCCCGTTCCATCTGTGCATCCAGCGCGACCAGCCAGTCGCGAACCGGAAGCTCCGGCACCAGGATAAACGCCATAAAACTGCGGCCACGGATACGCAGTTTTGGCAACGCGGCAGCCTCAGCAGCCATGAGGAAAGCCAGGGATTTTTAATCCAGCAATATAAAATTCAGCATCCGCAGCCATGATCCCATCAGGGTTATCCATGGTGCCCGATTCAGGTCAAGTTACAGAGCGGTATAGCCGGATGATTGTAGCCCGAGCGATGCGGTTCGCAATCAGCACCTCCCACAGGGAGAAAAGCATCCGTCAATCAGTACAAAAGCCAGGGGTTGCAGCGGCCTGCCAGCTTTTTATCGGAACAGGAATTATTCTTCTCACCGCCATGAGATCCTGCGTTTTGTGGGCTTAATGATGCCTGTGCCTATGGTGCAGGTCTGGGTAATGCGCGTGGCGGTGAACCAGGCGCGGATGGTGGTGCCAATGTGAATGCGGCTCCCCTGGCGGCACGTTCTCTTCGTGCTCATGCTGGTGATGCTCGTCGTGCCGGTGGCGGTGCTCATGTTCCATTTCTTCATGAACATGGTCATGTTCGTGCCGCTCGGTCAGGTGCAGCCAGAGGCCGATGCCCATGAGCGCACCTGCAACCACAAGCTTGGCGGCTATGGGCTCGCCCAGCACGCCCACGGCAAGTGCTGCACCGATGAAGGGGGCGAGCGAGAAATAGGCGCTGGTGCGGGCGGTTCCCAGGTGGCGAAGCGCCAGCACGAACAAGGCGAGGCTTAAGCCATAGCCCAAAAAGCCAAGCAAGCCCGCCAGCAAAAGCATGCCAATGGGCGGAATGCTTGCCCCTGCGGCAATGGCCAGCGCTATGTTCACCGCACCGGCAACCAGCCCCTTTAACATGGCAATCTGCACCGGGTCCGCCGAGGATAATTTCCGGGTAAGATTATTGTCGATACCCCAACACAGGCACGCCCCGGCGATGAGCACGGCACCAATATCCAGGCTGGCGCCGCCACGCCAGGAGAGCAGCGCAGCACCGGCCAGGATGCAGCAGGCTCCGAGAAGCAAAAATCGGTCCACGTTTTCCCGAAAGACGATCCAGGCGATGCCCATGGTGGCCAGACCCTCGAGGTTAAGCAGCAGCGAAGCGCTGGTGGCGCTGCTATGGGCCAAGCCTTGCATGAGAAACAGCGGCCCACCAACCCCGCCCGCCAGAATAACTAAGCCAAGCCAGGGTAGATCCGCGCGCCGCAGCGGCGCCTCGGCCGATGAAAGGCGAAGAACGGCACGAAAACTGTGAATGACCGCGAGGCCGAAACCCGCGCCCAAATATAGAATACCCGCCATCATCCAAGGATTTATCGACCCCAGGAGAAGTTTGGCGAACGGGGTGCTGGCACCGAACAGAATAGCCGACAGCAGCGCAAGAGGAATACCGGTGCGAAACATGAGGCCGGTTCTAGCCTTTCAAAATACGACTGTCGCCTGCTTAGCCTTGCTTGCGCTGTTTCTTGGCTCCGTTGCAGCCTTACCAATTCACCACAACCCACTGACGTGTTGATGACCGGAAGTTTTGGCAATGTTGGCGGGGGAAAACGCCAGATGACAATGCTGAGCTAAAACAGCCCAGCACCCGAAAGCCCGCCATAAACCCCAAGCCCGGCAGTGAGGACTGAAAGCAGGATGGTGAGGCCCGCATACCAACCGCGCAGCCGCACCTCGGCCGGCAGCGCCTTCAACCCTAGCATCACCAGAAAGCCAAGCACGATCGGCAGCAGCAGCGCGTTCATCACTTCTACAGCGATGTTCAGAATCACAAGATTAGGAACCACACCCACCAGCACCGCGCCGCAGATGAGGCAGGCCGCATAAACGCCGTAAAACCACTTGGCTCGGAAGGGATGATCCTCCAGCGATCGGCGGTAACCGGTCACCTCCCCTAACCCCCAGGCCAGCGCCAGGGACGCGACGATGGAGGCGACCAGCCCGGCGCCCAGCACCCCAACACCGAAAATCAGCCTGCCCATGGTCATACCGAGATACGGGATGAGTGCTGCGGTGATGTCTCCCACTGTGTTGAGGCTGGCGTTGGAGTTTTTCAGGCCGATCGTGGCCGCGGTTGCGATCAGCACCGCCGCCATCACCAACTGGGTGACAACTGAGCCAATGGCGGTATCCAGCCGGGCGTAGCGGAAATCCGCCGGGGAGAGTTTTTTATCCGCGATGGCGGATTGCTGGTAGAAAATCATCCAGGGCATGATGACCGCGCCGATATTGGCGGCAACGAGGTAGAGGTAATTCCGGTTGGCCAAAGCGGGTTGCAGCATCTGTGCCGCGATCTGGTGGCCATCTGGCTTCGAGACGAAGGCGATGATGAAGAAAACAAACTCGAACAGCCCAAGCGCGATGGCCACGCGCTCCACGCGGCGATAGGAGCCGGTGAACGCCACAACCAGTAGAAACAAAACAGCCAGGCTAAGCGTGGCGGCGCGCGGCACGCCGTATAATTCTCCCACCCCTGCCACGCCGGAAAATTCCGAGAGCAGCGCGCCCACCGTTGCCACAGCCAGCCCGCCGGCGGAAAGCCAGGCCCAGCCCTTGCCAAACGTGTCACGGATCAGCTCCCCATGGCCTTTGCCGGTGAAGATGCCCAGCCGCACGGTAAGCTCCTGCACCACATATAGGATGGGTATGAGCAGGAATTGCAGCAGCAACAGCCGGTAGCCCCAGGCCACGCCGGATTGCGAGGCGGTAATGATGCTGCCCACCTCGGTATCGGCCAGCATAACCACCAAACCCGGTCCGAACACCGCAAAAAAAGGTAAGGCGGCGCGGCGGGCGGAGAAGACGGGTAGAGACAAAGCAAGTCCTGACGTAGTTGAGAATGAGAATTAGTCTTAATTATACCCGTGGTTATGTCAAATCATCTCCGCTGTCAATCAAGCCGCTTGCCACCACCGACCCATTAACCGGAAGATTTTAGATCGAATCACGAGGTGATCTACTCTAGAATCTGAATCCGTTCCTAAAACAACAAGATAGAGGGCGATGCAGACTTAAAGCCCGCCCACAAAGCAAGCGAACCTAACGTCATCGCGTTCTAGTACATTGATTATCATCAAAGTTTATCCACTAAAATAGACTGCGATCATGCATATGTTACCAGGACTACGGCGTTTTCACTTGGCCAGAGCGTAGTGCTCTCTTATGGAAGGTTCATGACATCCACGACCCTACCCCAGTCTTCCGCGGAAGCAGAACTTGCCGGTTTGATCATCTCGACCTTGAACCTCGACACCACCGCGGACATTGATCCTGACGCATCACTCCATGGGGAAGGGCTGGGGCTTGATTCAATCGACATGCTGGAAATCTCGCTTGTGGTGGCGCAACGTTATGGTGTGAAGCTGCGCGCCGACGATGAGAATAATCAGAGCATCTTTAAATCTCTGCGAACCCTCTCAGCATATATAGAGGCACACCGAGTAACGGCATGATTCCGGCCAGGGCACGTTCGCCATACGGCGCCATTCTGGTTATCCTGCTGGTGCCGCTGCTGTTCCATCTGGCGATTATGGCCAGTCGGCACATCCCCGTGGCACTCACGGCTGGGGGCTTGTTCAAACTTAGCTTTGTAACCGCCGCCGCGCTGATGCATTGGATGCTTTATGCAACCCTGCTTTCCAGCTTCGCGCTCACGCTGCGGCGCGGGCACACGCCGCTCATCACCGCCATGGCCTCTAAGCTGCACGGGCCTGATCTTCCCAGGGAGCTGATTATTTATACCCGCCGCGTGACCATCGCCTGGTCCTGCTTCTTCGCGGCACAACTTTCCACCTCGGTGCTGCTGTTCTGCTTCGCGCCGCTCACCGCCTGGTCGTTCTTTGTGAATGTGCTGGATATTCCGCTGGTGGTGGCCATGTACGCGGCCGAATATGCCGTGCGCATCCGGGTGTTGCGCGATCCGCCGCGCCACTCCTTCGCGACAATTTTCGAAATGGTAAGCGACTGCGCGAAGCACCGCGCCCCTGCCCCAAGCCTGGACTGACTGGCGATGATGGACAGCACCGCCGCCGCTGGACGGCTTTACGAAGTGTTGAGCCACCGGAGTGAGGAAATTATTGCCTTCGGGCCGGGGGGGGGCATCACCGCCGCGCGCTTCCGGCGCGATGTGGCCGCATTGGCCGCCATGCTGCCGGAGGCCGGGTTTCTGGTGAACCTATGCGCCAACCGCTATCGCTTCATGGTGGGGTTCGCCGCCGCCCTGCTGCGCGGGCAGGTCAGCCTGATGCCCGCCGCCGCAACGCCGGCCATATTACAAGACCTGGCAAGGGATTATCCTGGCCTTTACGCGCTGACGGATGGCACCGCACCGGCGCTTACGCATTTCCCTTTCCCTGAAATTCTACCGGAAGCCGAGGAAGCAAACCTCACCATCCCTGGCACGCAACCCGCCGTGGTGCTGTTTACCTCTGGTTCCACCGGCAAGCCCAAACCCGTCACCAAAAGCTGGGCCGTGCTGATGCAAAGCGCGCGCACCGCCGGGGCGCGACTGGAGGCCGGGGCGATGCGCGGGGGCTGCATTATCGGCACCGTGCCGCACCAGCATTCCTATGGGCTGGAATCTGTCATCACCCTGGCCTGGCAGCATGGGCTGGCCGTGTTCACCGGCACACCGCTCTTCCCCGCCGATATACGGGCGGCGCTGCAAACCGCCCCGCAACCGCGCCTGCTGGTGACAACGCCGGTGCATCTGCGCGCCCTCACCGCAGACCCAGGGGAAATGCCTGCACTGGCGATGCTGCTCTGCGCCACAGCGCCGCTGCCGCCTGCTTTAGCGGAGGCGGCGGAAGCTGTTTTCTACGCCCCGCTCGTGGAAATTTATGGCTGTACCGAAGCCGGGCAGATCGCCACTCGCCGCCCCACCCAGGAGAGCGACTGGCATTGCTTCGATGCCGTGCGGCTGCACCGCGACAATGCCGGCTGGTGGGCGCAAGGTGCCGCCGTGGAAGGTCTTGCCCCCGTGCAGGACGATATTGAGTTGATTGGCGATGCGCGTTTCCGGCTTGGCGGCCGCGTGGCGGATCTGGTGAACATCGCGGGCAAACGTAGCTCCCTTTCTTATCTCAACCACCAGCTTCTCGCTATTCCCGGCGTGAAGGACGGTACTTTCCTGATGGAAGAGGACGAAGCCCATGCTGTGCCTCGGCTGAAAGCCCTGGTCGTTGCGCCCGGCCTCACATCGGCGGAGATTCTGCTGGCTTTGCGCGCACGGTTGGACCCTGCCTTTCTGCCACGCCCGCTGGTGCTGCTGGAAAGCCTGCCACGCAATAGTCTCGGCAAGCTGCTGCGGGCGGATATGCTGGCCCTTGCCGCCCGGCGCGTGCCCGAATGAGCCCGCAGATGCAGCCTCTTTGCATTCCGGCCACGCACCAAACGGCGGCGCTGCATTTTCCCAACCTGCCGATCGTGCCAGGCGCCCTGCTGCTGGATGAAATTGCCGCGCGCATCGCCGGGGCCGCGCCCGTGCGGTTCCTGACTGTGAAATTCATCGCGCCCATCCGCCATGGTGAAGCGCTGGAGCTGAGCTGGGAGGCAGACGACAAACTCAACCGCTTCGCGCTGCGCCGCGTTGGCGAAACTGCGCTTTTGCTCACCGGCACGCTGGAGCTTTTGGCATGAGCGGCCGGTCCAGCCCCGCTGGCGCGCAGGAATGGGCAGCGCGGCCTGAGCGCGGCTCGCTGACCAGCATCAAAATCGGTGTCTGGATCGCGTTGCGGCTGGGGCGGCGGCTGGCGCAGTTTTTTCTGTATCCTGTTTGCCTCTATTTCTTGCTCTCCTCCCCGGCGGCACTTGCAGCCTCGCGCGACTATCTCGGCCGGGTGCTGGGGCGGCGCGCGGGCTGGCGGGATTGTTACCGGCATTTCCTCACCTTTGGCTCCTGCGTGCTGGACCGCGTGTTTCTGCTGAACGAGCAGGATTATTGGTTCGATATCACTGTCACCGGGGACGATTTGCTCCGGCAGATCGACCAGCAAGGCGGTGGTTGCCTGCTGTTCGGCGCGCATTTCGGCAGTTTTGAGGCTGCCCGCACCATCCGCCGCCGCTACCGGGAGCTGCCGGTGAGCCTGCTGATGTATGAGGAGAACGCCCAGAAAATCCGCGCCGCGCTGGGGGCCATCAACCCGCGCCTGGAAACCGAGGTGATCGGGCTGGGGCGGCTCGATTCACTCATCACCTTGGCGGAACGGCTGCGGGCGGGGCATTTCGTCGGCGTGCTGGCGGACCGCAACCCGGATGGGCGGGACATGGTGCGTCTGCCATTCCTTGGCGCTGAAGCCGCGTTTCCGCAGGGGCCGTTTAAAGTGGCGATGATGCTGGGGCGGCCCGTGGTGATGATGGCAGGCATTTATCGTGGCAAGGGGCGCTATGAGGTACGCTTTGAGCTTCTGGCCCCGGCGCGGGAAAGCCGCCCCGCGGACCCGAAAGCCTGGATGGACGAGACCATGCGCCTTTATGTGGCAAAGCTTGAGGCCATGTGCCGGGAAGCCCCGTATAACTGGTTCAATTTCTACGCGTTCTGGGCTTAAAATGCGTCGCTTCCTGGCCATAGGCGGGCTTGTGCTGCTTTGCGCGCAAACCGCTCCCGGCTTCACCCTGCCGGAACTGATGGCGCAGTTGGCTGAGGTGCGGGCTGCTTCGGCCAGCTTCACCGAAACCAAAACGCTGCCCCTGCTTACCACCAGTCTGCAAAGCAGCGGCACGCTGGATTACAAAGCCCCGGATTACGTGCGCAAAACCACAACCGCGCCCGCGCCGCAGAATTTTCTCCTGCAAAACGGCATTGTAACACTAACCATGAACGGCCAGACCCAGCATTTTACCTTAGCCCAGGCCCCGCAACTGGCCGGGCTGGTGGAGGGCGTGCGCGCCACACTGGCCGGAGACCTGCCCGCTTTGCAGCATTTTTACACGCTCTCGCTCAGCGGCGAGCCAGACCATTGGCAATTGCTGCTTCACCCGCGAGACCCGGCTTTGGCAAAAATGCTAGCCTGGATGAGCATAACCGGCAGCGGCGATACAATCACCGAGATAAGCAGCGCCGATGCCAAAGGCGGGACAACCAGAATGCAGGTGCGTGAGACCATCCAGAATGCGCCGTAAGCTCTGGCCTATGTGGCTATGGCTGGCGGGGCTGGCCTTCTGCGCCGCCCTTACCACGCGGGCGCATTACCGCACGGATATGGGAGATTTTCTACCCAAGGCGCACAGCCTGGGCCAGGCGGCGCTGGAGGCCCAGGTGAGCGGTGGTGGGGCCGCCAAGCTGCTATTGGTTGCCATCGACCACGCCCCCGCCCCGGCGCTGGAGGCGTTGAACAAGAGGCTCGCCAGCCTGCTGCGACAATCGCCGGATTTCGAGGCCGTGCTGAACGGGGATGATAGCGCCCTGGCCGAAACCCGGAATTTCGTCTGGAAAAACCGTTATCTGCTCAGCGCGAACACCACGCCGCAGACCTTCTCCGTGGCCGGGCTGCATACGGCACTGGAAAACGGGCTGGCGCTGCTGAACTCCGAGCTTGGCGGGGTGGCGGCACAGACCCTGCCCGCCGACCCCACAAATGCCGCCCTCGGCCTCGCCCAGAGCCTTGGCGGCGAGGCAAACGGCCCCAGAACGGAAAACGGCGTCTGGGTATCACCAAACGGCCAGGCCACGCTGCTGCTGTTGCGCACCACAGCGCCGGGGTTTGACCTGGATGCCCAGCAACATACGCAGGCGCTTCTGATGCAGGATTTCACCGCCGCGCGGGCTGCCACACCGGGTGCGGCGACCGCCCGGCTACGCATGACCGGCCCTGGCGTATTCGCGGTGCAAACACGGGACGTGACAAAGCGCGATGTCACGCGCCTGTCTCTGCTTGCCAGCGCCGGGGCGGTTTTGTTTCTGCTGCTGGCTTATCGTTCCCCGTTGGCGCTGGGGCTGGGGCTGCTGCCGGTTATCAGCGGTGCGCTGGCAGGCATTGCCGCCGTGTCGCTGGTTTTCGGGTTTGTCCATGCCATCACGCTGGGGTTTGGCATCACGCTGATTGGCGAGGCGCTGGATTATTCCGTCTATCTTCTCACCCAGATCCAGCGAGAAGGCGGCGCCAGGGCAGCGATGGCGCGCATCTGGCCCATTTTGCGGCTGGGGGCTCTTACCTCCATCGCCGGGTTCGCGGCCATGCTGGGCTCCAGCTTCACCGGCTTCGCGCAGCTCGGGTTGTTTTCCATCGCCGGGCTGGTTGCGGCGGTTTTGGTGACGCGCTTTGTGCTGCCAGCGCTGGTGCCGGATGGATTTTTCGCCCCTGGGGCACTTGCCATTGGCGCGCTGCTGCGTTGGATACGCTGCCACCGGGGGCTGGCGCGGTTGGGGCTGGGCGGGTTGGCCGTGTTGGCGCTGCTCTCCCTGGCCCTGCATCGCGGTGGGTTCTGGCAGACGGATTTGCTTTCCTTAAGCCCGCTGCCGCCCGCAACCCAGGCGCTGGATAAAACATTGCGCGGCGAGCTGGGCGTCACCACCCCCCAGTTTTTCCTGGCCTGGCGCGCGGGCGATGAGGAGCAGGCGCTCAGGATCAGCGAAACGCTGGAGCCTATTCTCTCGGGCCTGGCCGCCAAGGATGAGATTGGCAGCTTCAGCCTGCCCAGCCAGATTCTGCCCAGCATTGCCGCGCAGCAGGCACGCCGCGCAGCCCTGCCGGATGATGCCACTTTGCGCGCACGGTTAGCGGCGGCTTTGTCTGGCCTGCCTTATCAGGCGAACGCCTTCGCGCCTTTCTTTAAAGATGTTTCGGCCGCACGGGCGGCACCCTTGCTCACCGCCGCCAGCCTGCCCGCACCTCTGGCGCTAAAGCTGCAAGCCATGCTGGCCCAAACCAAAACCGGATGGATTGTGCTGGCACCACTCGGTACGGTGAACGGCCCCGCCGCGCTGCAAGCCGCGCTGCCCATTGGGGTAAAACTCGTGGACCTGAACCGCCAATCCATTTTGCTGTTGGGCCTTTTTGAGCATGAAGCCGAGGCGTTGGCCCTGGTTGGCAGCCTCGCCATTTTGGTCATCCTGGCGCTGTTCTTGCGCTCCTGGCGGCAGGTGGTGCGGGTGGCGCTGCCGCTGCTGGCCGCCGTGATGGTTTGCGCGGCGGCGCTGATTTTGGGAGGCGGCAAGCTTTCAATCTTCATGGTGGCGGGGTTTCTGCTCATCATCGCCGTCGGCTCTAATTATTGCCTGTTTTTCACCAAAGCGGGTGAAGACAAGCAGGCGCGGGAGCGTGCCTTGGCCTCCATCATGCTCGCCAATCTCTGTACCGTGGCAGCTTACGGTGTGCTGTCGCTCTCCGCGATTCCGGTGCTGCACGATATCGGCGAGACAGTGACGCTGGGCACTTTTCTCTGCCTGCTTTATGGCGCGGCTTTCGCCAGCCATGCCGAAGAGCGCGCATGAACGGGCTGGAGGCATTGCAGCACTACCCCAGCCCGCGCGCCGGGCAAGACAGGGTGCTGCTGGTGATGCTGCCTGGCGTGGGCATAGAGGCTGAGGATTTCGCCACGCAAGGTCTGGTGGCGGTAGCGCACACGGCACGGCAAGCCGTGGATGTTATTGCCGTAAAGCCGGACCAGGCATTGTATCTGGATGGCGCGGTGGCGCAGGTTCTTGAACAAACCGTGCTCGCCCCGGCGCGCTCCGACGGTTACAAGCGCATCTGGCTGCTTGGCATCTCGCTTGGCGGCATGGGCGCGCTTTCCTGCGCCGCAGAATACGGAGACGATGTAGAGGGCCTCATTTTGCTCGCCCCGTTTCTCGGCACCCAAGGCACCGTGGCCGAACTGCGCGAAGCGGGTGGTTTTAAGGGCTGGCAAGCACAAACAAGCGCCGCCACGTTGCCCGAGCAACAAGTTATTTCCTGGCTGCAAAACCGGCTGGGCGGCGCATCCGGCCCGCTTATCTGGCTGGGCTACGCCACGAATGATCGTTTTGCCGCCGGGCACCGCCTGTTGGCTGCCGCAATTCTACCAGGGCAGACGGTTGAGGTGAATGGCGGGCATGACTGGGCCGCGTGGCGCATGGCCTTCAAGGCGCTGATGGCGCGCAACCCCTTGGGCTAGAGCCGTGCTGGACGCTGCAACCCCCTGCATTTATAGTTTGCCCGGATGAACCAGACCGGCCTGCGCACCCCACCTACCCAGGCGCCCAGCCCGCCACAAGCGCCGTCTTATGAAGACATATTTCCGTATTACGCGGAGCTATGCGCGCTATCTGAGCTACGCAAAAAACCCGGCTTTGGGGTGCCGCTGCGCAGCGGCATGGGCGGGCATTTGCTGTTATACTTTAATGGCGTGCGGGTGCGGCGGGATGGTAACGGTTACCCCACCCTGGAGCTTTGCCCGGCTAGCGAAGCCGCAGGGCACGGCGCTTCCATTAGCGTGAACTCCCATTACCGCAACGCCAATTGGGTTGCGTTTGAGGGGCGGGGTTTTGTGTTTCACGGTGCGTTGCCACCCGGCGCGCCGCTCACCCGCGATGTTTATGAAGAAACGCAACGCCAGGCACAGATGCAGGGGCTGCTTAAAGGCATCGAGTTTCACGAGCATTTCTTCAAAGACAAACCGGCGGGCATGAGCGCGGAAGCGTTCAAATACGAAATATCAGTGGCGACGGATTATGCCGCCTGCTTCGGGCGGGATGCCTACCGCGCGCGCCTGCCTTTGAACGCCACGCAAATGGCGGCGATGATCGATTATCTCAATGCTTTGAACGAACCTTACCGGCGCGGCGAAAAATTTTACCACTGGCGATTGTTTAACGATAATTGCGTGCATGTGGCGCATAATGCGCTGGCCGCCGCGGGCGTTTGGGCCCCCTGGCCAACGGGACAGTTTTTCATGCGCGCCGCGTTTAAATTCCCGGTGCCGAAGAACACGGTCGTGGATTTTGCCGCCCGCGCGAATGATTTAAAACTTGAAGACACTAAGGCGTTGTTTCAAGATTCTGCAGCGCGGGAGGCGTTGCTGGCGCATGGAACCTTGCCCACTGGGCCTGGCGCGCTCACCTCCATCGCCCCGGCGGTGAGGGATAATGAGATTTACGATACATTGAAGCTGCGGCTGATATTTTACGATAATCCGTTCTGGGGACCGTATCGCTTCCGATTCCGCCGGATGTTCGCCGAACCCCGCTATACAAAGCTTGGTGCCAATCTGCGGCATTTCGCGGCGCGCTATGCGCAGGCCGCCACGCGGCCACGCACTGGCCAAATCCCCGCCGCGTTTCTGGAACATTACGAAAGCCACATCGTCGCGCAGAGGGCATTTGTTGAAGCATGGTTGCCCAGGGTGGAGGCACTGCCTTGAAACCATTGCTGATTTCCGGACTTTCGCTGGTATCAGCGCTGGGCGACGGGCTGGATGCCACCTGGAATGCCCTGCACGCGGGCCGGAGCGCGCTGGCACCTTGCGAGTTTGAGGCATTGCCAATCGACGCCTGGGCGGGCGAGGTGCAAGGGCTGGACACGAAGCTGCCCCCGGATTTCTCTCCGTTTGATTGCCGCAATAACCGCCTGGCGGAACGCACCTTGGCGGCGGATGGTTTCGAGCAAAAGGTGGCAAGGGCCATCGCGACATACGGTGCGCGGCGGGTGGGGTTGTTCACCGGCACCAGCACATCGGGCATTTTAACAACGGAACGCGCTTACCAAACAGGTGCACTGCCGGATGATTTTGCTTATGCCGAAACCCACAACACTTACGCGCTGGGGCGGTTTATGCGCGCGCGGCTGGGGCTGGAGGGGCCGAGCTTCACGCTTTCCACCGCTTGCGCCGCCACCGCCAAACTGTTCGCCGTGGCCGCCCGGATGATTGAAGCGGGGCTGTGCGATGCGGCGGTGATCGGCGGGGCGGATAGTTTCTGCGGCACCACCTTATTTGGGTTCCACGCGCTGGGGGTGATGGCGCAAGGCCCCTGCCGCCCGTTTGACGCAGCCCGCAACGGCATTTCCATTGGCGAGGCAGCAGGCTTCGCGCTGCTGGAACGCGCGCCGGAAGCACCTGAACCGGGCGCGTTGTTTTTGCTCGGCAAGGGTGAGAGTTCGGATGCTTATCACATGTCCTCCCCCGACCCTGAAGGCACCGGGGCGACATTTGCCATGCACCAGGCCTTGGCGGATGCCAAGCTTAAGCCAGAGGCGATCGACTATATCAATTTGCACGGCACCGCGACACTGGTGGGCGACGCGGCGGAAGAGAAAGCCGTGACCAGCCTGTTCGGGCCGGCCACACCGCGTAGCTCCGCCAAGGGCTTTACCGGCCACACTTTGGGTGCCGCCGGAATGGTGGGCGCGGCGGTGGCGGCCCTTGCCATCCGCCACGGTTTTCTGCCCGGCAGCCCGCACACTGAGCGTTTAGACCCGACCTTCGCCCCCGGCCATGTGCTGGCGGGCCGCGCGGCCCCGGTACGGCACGTAATGTGTAACGCTTTCGGCTTCGGCGGTGTGAATTGCAGCTTTATCCTGGGTATTAACGCGCCATGAAGCTGTTTCTGGATGCTGTGGGGCTGCGCGGGCCAGGGCTTGATGGCTGGGCGGCCAGTGCACCGATATTGGCGGGCAAGGCGCCGTATCTGATCGCGCCAACAACCATTCCGCCCGCCACGCTGCTGCCGCCGAATGAGCGCCGCCGCGCGCCGCAAACGGTGAAGCTCGCCCTGGCGGTGGGGGCTGAAGCCTTCGCCACCGCTGGCATCGCGCCAACTGATTGCGCGGCGGTATTCGCCTCCTCGGGCGGGGATGGCGAGACCATCCACGGCATTCTCGCAACATTGGCGGGGCCGGTGCGAGAGCTTTCGCCCACGCGCTTCCATAATTCCGTTCATAATGTTGCGGCGGGATATTGGAGCATCGCCACCGGCGCCAAAACCCCGGCCACCAGCCTTTGTGCGCATGACGGCAGCCTTGCCGCCGGGTTGCTGGAAGCAGGCGCGCAAGCGCTGGCGGGCGGCATTGTGGCCATGATCGCCCATGATCTGCCCTACCCGGAACCGCTGGCATCCGTGCGGCATATTGGCGCGGCCTTTGGCGTGGCATTGCTGCTTTCCTCTGTTGCTTCCACGCGAAGCCTCGCAAGGCTGGAAATTGAGCTATGCGCGCCGGGAGACTACGCCTGCGTTATGCCGGAACTGGAAGGGTTGCGCCGCGATATTCCCGCCGCGCGGGTTTTGCCGCTGCTGGAGGCATTGGCGCGAGGAGAAGAAACCCCGGTTACGCTGGAGTATTTTGAAGATTTGGCTTTGGCGGTGCGGGTAATGCCGTTATGAATCTGCTTGGTAGAGAGGCCATTCTTGGCCTTGTGCCCCATGCGGGGGCGATGTGCCTGTTGGACAGCGCGCAAAGCTGGGACGAAAGCGCAATTACCTGCATGTCCTCCCGCTATGCGCAGCCGGATAACCCGCTGCGCCGGGCGGATGGCACGCTGGGGACGGCTTGCCTCATCGAAATCGCCGCGCAGGCGATGGCCCTGCATGGCAGGCTAATCGCCGCTCATAACGCCCCGCCCCGCCCCGGTTTTCTGGTGAGCCTACGGGACGTGATATTGCATGTTGGAACGCTGGACGGTTCGCACAGCGCGCTCACCATCAACGCCCGCCAGCTTCTGGGGGATGCACGCGGTGCCAGCTATGAATTTAACGTGAGCGCTGATGGAGTGGTGCTGGCAGAGGGACGCGCGATGGTTTTGTTCGAGGTGGTATTATGAAGCGCGCACTCGTTACCGGTGCCAGCGGTGCCATTGGCGCGGCGATTGCGCGCAATCTCGCCACGGCGGGCCACCACGTATATCTTCATGCCAATACGCAACTTGAAAAAGCCCTCTCTATTGCTGATGAAATTACCAATGCCGGGCTGTACGCCGAGGCCGTGCAGTTTGACATTACCAAGCCGGATGAAACCCGGATGGCGCTGGAAGCGATACTGGCCGCCGGGCCGATCCAAATTCTCGTAAACAATGCTGGCATTCATGACGATGCGGTGATGCCGGGGATGCAAACAGAGCAATGGAACCGTGTGATCGACGTTTCGCTCAACGGTTTTTTCAATGTCACCCAGCCTTTGCTGATGCCGATGATCCGTACACGCTGGGGGCGGATTGTGAATATCTCTTCCGTTGCGGCGGTGATGGGCAATCGCGGCCAGGCGAATTACGCCGCCGCCAAGGCCGGGCTGCATGGGGCCACGCGCGCGCTGTGCCTGGAGTTGGCCAGCCGTGGTATTACCGTGAACACTGTCGCACCCGGCATAATCGCCTCCCCCGCGACAGCGGCATTGTTCCCGCAGGAGGCCCTGGCGAAAATGGTGCCGATGCAGCGTGCCGGAACGGCTGAAGAGGTGGCGGAGCTGGTGGGGTTTTTGGCTTCCGAAAAGGCGGCTTATATTTCGGGCCAGTTATTGAACATCAATGGCGGGATGGCCTGAGGCGCTGGCTAACCCAGGCCGCGAACAACTGGGCATACATATGCGCAAGCCGGGCATTGTCTCGCCCATAACGGAAATGCGAAATCCCGCCATCATCTTTTGAAAAATAGGTTACCGGTGCTGGTTGGTTAATAGCCTCCACCCCGGCCCAGGCGAGGCGCACCACTGCCTCGGCATCGAAATCATAGCCGCGCATATGGCGGCTCATCTCCATTACCCGCAGCAAAGATGCCACGGGGTACACGCGGAAACCGAACAGCGCGTCTCCTATGCTGGCGTTGCCAAGAAACCGCACGAGACCGTTGGAAATCTTGCGCCCCCATATTCTGATGCGCGGGGCGTTGGCACTAAAGCGTGGCACGCCAAGGATCATCGCGGCCGGATTTGCTTCTGATAGCGCCATGAAGCATTGTATCTCATGCGTGGGGTGTTGGCCGTCCGCATCCATCACCAGCACATGGGTAAAGCCTGAAGCTGCTGCTTCGCGTAGACCATCCAGCACCGCCGCACCCTTGCCGCCATTATGCGCACGCTTCAAGATTTTGAAACCCTCAGATTCCATCAGCATATCCGCTGAACCATCCGTACTGCCATCCACCACCAGCCAGACATGTGACCAAGCCGCACGTGCCCCGGCGACTGTCTCATGCAATTTCGCCCCGCTATTATAGCTGGGAATGAGAACCAGCCTTTTTATGTGCCGCTGCCCACCGCCGCGCGTGTACCGCCAACATTCCGGCGCGGGTCTTTCGAAAGCCGGAAACGCAGATGCGACAGCTTGGTGATGTAATAGATCATCCGGAAAATATAGAGCCTGGCTTGCACCCTCCAACCATCGAAGATGCCGCCAGCCAGCAAGGCCAGCACGGCTTCCTCCACGCGGAACATGTTGCGCGGAGACATGAAGAGATTGCGCATCGCGGGTTGACGGATACGGTAGATGAACCAGGTGAAGGAAGCCGCGGCACCGCGCGTCCGCGCCTCGTATTGGTGCAAAAACTTCCTGGTTTTGGCTGGTTTCGCAATACAGCCCTGGGCCGCCTCGGCAGCCCAGAAACCCGACAGCATAGCAAGATAAACACCCGTTGAAAACACCGGGTCGAGAAACGCCGCAGCGTCTCCCGCAAGCAGAAAACGATTTCCGGTAAGGCGTTTGGCATAATAGGAGTAATTGCCGGTCGCGGTAACGCCGCCTTGCAGTGTCGCACCGCTCAGCCGGTCAGCCATCTCGGGGCTGGAAGCAATGAGGGTACGGAAAAAACTCTCCATATCTGCGCCACGGTTTTTAAACACCTCCGCCGGGCAAACAGCACCGACGCTGGTGGTGCCGTCTGACAGGGGAATGAACCAGAACCAGCCATGGTCGAACCAGACGATGGTGATATGACCTTCATCCCGCCCTTCCAGACGACGCGCATTAGCAAAATGGCCATAAACGGCAGCACTATTGTTATGCGGGTTACGCTCTTTCACCCCAAGCTGAGAGGCCAGCAATGTCTCGCGGCCCGAAGCGTCGATGACAAAGCGCGCCCGCCATTGCCGGGATTCACCATTCTGGCTTGCCGTTATAACCGGATCGCCCTGCTCAGGAAAGGCGATGTCTGACACCCGGCATTCCTCGAACACCTCCGCACCCTTGGCGGCGGCGTTACGCAACAGCACTTCATCAAAGCTGGAGCGGCGGACCTGGAAGGAATAGGGGAAGCGTTTATCCAGCGCATGGCCAAAGTCGTAGCGCACGCTTTTGCCATGGTAGGGCGAGATAAACTCAATGCCGTGCTTGCGCATTCCGCTGGTTTCAATCTGGCTTCGCACGCCGAGGCGGTCCAGCAATGGCAGGTTATGCGGAAGCAGGGACTCGCCTATATGGAAGCGCGGGTGCTTGTCCTTATCGGCCAAAATGACGCGCAGCCCGGCTTCGGCCAGCAAGGCCGCCGCCGTGGCGCCCGCCGGGCCGCCGCCCACCACGAACACGTCACAATCAGCCGGGATCACGCTTTGCTGCTCCGCCACCTGCCTGCTCCTCGCCCCGGAACATTGACCGGGCTGCCATATGCGCCGAAACTCGCCTGACTGCTGTTAAGCCATAGGTGCGCCGCCATGTCCAACCGTCAATATCAGCCCGAGGCGGTGGCTCCTGGGGAAGAAAACGCGTTCTGTTACGCCGCCCCGACCCACAGGCGCAAAGCAGCCCAGCCCGCTGCCAAAAGCAAGCCTAGACCTAGAATGGCGCAGACTTGTCGCCGCCCAACCACGGCCAAACGAGAGCAAAATTGCAAAAATTTCGTGTGGAATTAATGTTTTTTCATAAGGCTGAATAAAAGGACCGCCAAATATGCAACCGCTTGCAGGAGCAACGCTTCCTTTACTCTACGCATCGCAGCCAATTCCTGATTCGGGGGCATACGCTGAAGCTGTTTCCATTATTATGCGCACGAAAGACAGGGCATTGCTTCTGCCGCGGGCGTTACGGAGCGTGCTGGGGCAAAGCTTCACCAATTGGCGGCTTTATCTGGTGAATGATGGCGGTGATGAAACCACGCTAGAGACGATTCTTGCACCGTTTCGCAACGAATTTGCAGACAGGCTTTACGTTCTCCATCATGCCAAATCACGTGGTATGGAGGCCGCTTCCAATGCCGGGCTGGCCGTTGCAACAGGGCGGTATTTCGCGATTCATGATGATGACGATTGTTGGAATCCAGCTTTTCTTGAACGGACCAGCGCCTTTCTCAACGCACCAGAGAACGTCTCCTATATCGGCGTTGCCACTGGTTGCGATGTTGTACAGGAACGCATTGAAAACGGGGGCATCGAGACCGTCGCGCAATTTCCCTGGATTTATTTCCAGCCGCCGATCACGTTTAGCGCGATGCTGGAGCGAAACCAGATGCCGCCAATTACCTTGCTGCTACGGCGCTCGTTGTTGGCGCGCATCGGCGGCTATAACGAGGCTTTGCCCGTATTAGGCGATTGGGAATTTGCTTTGCGGGCGCTAGCGGTGGGGGATATTGGCGCGTTGGAAGAACGGTTAGCGTTTTATCATCATCGGCTTGCGGCCGATGAACCGATTTATGCCAACAGCGTAACCGGCGGCATAAACATCCACAGCGAGACCCGCGCCCGGCTTGGCAACCACATCATCCGTAGCGCCCTTCAGCACCAGCCTGAAATACTCGGCGTTCTCTGGCCAATTTTACAGGCATTGGAGGCAGACCGGGCAGCATTGCTAACCGAAATACGCGCCATAAGAGAGGCAACGGAACCTCAGCGCTGGATTTTTAAAGCTTTGCGCCGCTTGTTCAGGAGGCACCAGCCTTAACTGAGGCAGCGGATATACTCAAAAACAAAACCGCAAATCCGTTTCAACAATCAGAATCGATAAGCCGAGACGATATATAGCGAATTGATCTTGACCGCCTCAGTTTATGTTCATCAATCTGTGATATAGCTCTGGGCGGCGGTCGTTCAGATAAGGATCACCAGATCCGCCGGAGGTCTCTTGCCCCTCGATAGTGGCCGTGATGAGTGCCGGCCCTGCTCCGGCCCGGGCTAAATCTTCGCCACCCGGCCCGGCGATGCAGGTGCCCCCCTGGTATTCCAAGGCGTTTTCAGACCCGCAAAGCCCCGCGTAAATAATGGTACATTGGTTCTCCAATGCCCGCGTTGGAATCATTAGCCTGGAGACGCGTTCATTTGCGGCGGATTTTGGCAAGGCCGTTGGCACGATGATGAGTTCAGCTCCGGCGAGAGCGAGGGTGCGCGTCCATTCCGGAAACTCCACATCATAGCAGATGAGCAGGCCAGCTTTCACACCGCCAATCTCGAAGATTTCCGAAGGTTGTGCACCTTGACGAAACGCAGCACGCTCATCCGCCCCAAAGAGATGGCATTTGCGGTAGAAATGGATATCGCCCGAAGGTAGGGCGCAAATTGCGGTGTTATAAATTTCACCGCCATCAAGCTCCGGCATACCAGCGGTGATGGCGAGGTTCAATTCACGGGCCATTTTCTGCAACGCGGCAGATATGAAGCCGTCGCGCGGTTCAGCCATACGCCGGATGTCATTCCATATTGCATAGCCTGTCACGCTCATTTCTGGCGTAACCAGCAGGTTGGCGCCAGTTGCCGATGCACTACGCGCCGCCTGCGATATTTGTTCAAGGTTTTTTTCTTTGTTGCAGGAAGCAGGCTGCATCTGCAAGGCGGAAACAATCATCGTTACACTCTACGATTAGGAGGATGGATGGCGCGACCAGGCAGGAGCAAGGCCGCGCCGCGCGTTGTTAATATTCCTCGTCAGCCACATAGCTGCCAATGCGCCGGACGAGATCTGGGGCCCGCTTGGCCAGAATGACACCGTAAATAATCGCTAATACCAGGCCGATGGCTGTTGCCATCGGGTAAATATTGTACGGCGCTGGCTGGCCGGGCTGCACCAGCCCCCAGAGGGGGAATAATGTTAAAAGCACGCCAAGCGCCGGAATGACTCCATGCCGCATGACGCTGAAATCCTCTTTGTGAAAGCGCAAAATATAGGCCGGCAATGCAATGGTGGTGATGAGGTAGACGAGGATAATAGGGATTGTGCCTAAGGTTCCCGTTTCGCCGAATATCGTCACAGGGTCGAGATTCCAGCACAGCAAGGTAATCACCAACGCAGCAGAAATATACGCCCACATGGCAACATGCGGCGTTTTGTGCTGGGGATGAATTTTACCAAAAAACCTCGGCAGCAAGCCTTCACGGCCCGCGCTGAACAAAATGCGGGCTTGGGAATTGGTTAAGCCCAGAAGGCACGAAAAAATACTGGTGACACCTGCAAGATATGCCACGAAAAGAAGTGCAGGTGCAGAACTTTTGATCGCATCGATATAGGGTATCGATGAATTGCCGATGGCCGTGGCATTGTTATGAAATGCAATTTCGGTGGAATAGGCCAGAAACACATAAACGATCCCAATCGCGACCGTGCCAGCCATGAGTGCTTTCGGAATATTTTTTCGTGGGTTGGCGGTTTCCTCCGCCAGAGTGGCTGAATTTTCCCAGCCAACGAAGGAATAAACCGCCAGCGGAAAGCCGAGCCCGATACCCGCGAGGCCGCCCGAGAGATGCGCCGGAGAAAACGGCGCCCAGCTGAGCGAGCCGCGATTAACCACGAGCATCACCACAGCGCCGATGAGCAGTAATGTCAGCTCAAAATAGAAAAAAATCGCCGCCCAAGTGGTAGAGATTTTTACCCCCCGGCTCACCAGGAAAGCGCAGATAACGGTCGCGGCGATGCTGAGAATTTGCCACGGAATATTGACGCCTAAAAACAGCTTGATCGTGTCATGCGCCCAACCGCCTGAGATGGCCACGATGGCCGCAGCCGCTACGGCATAGCCGCAGACCGTGAAGATCGACGCGGCAGCACCGGCCGTCGGCCCAAGCCCCATTCCGATGAAGGTAACGAAGGACCCTGTGCTGGGGCGATATTTTGAAAATTCCGCCAGCGTGTTGCCGAGGAACAAAATGGAAATCATCGCTACGATGATTGTTAAAGGTGCAGCAACACCGGCCCCGCCGACGATAAGACCGAAGCCAAAATAAAAGCTAACGGCCGGCGCGATGTTTGCAAGAGTTGATGCGACAATCTGAGGCAACCCCAGTTGATTGCGGCTAAGCCGATCGGCTTTGGTTGGTGAGTACGACAAGGACTGTCTCCCGAATACGACGCGGCCCGGCTGGCACCCGCCCGGGCCGGACCATGGTTGCAGAAATTATCTATTTTTGGTGCAACGGCTTTACCCTCTTAAAAGGATAGAAGCATATTCTCTGAGCGAAAATCCGCATGAATTGAGCGGTGGTTAGAATAGTTTCCAATTTAATAGGTTGGAGGCGTCACGGCGCTCAGAATCTCGGCTGGTTCCTCGCCAATATTCCGGAAACGATGCGGCTCGCTGCTGTCAAAATAATAACCGTCGCCTTTCTGAAGGATGCTGCTGCGAGCACCGACAGTGATTTCAAGGCTACCCTTTAGCACCATGCCGGCTTCCTGGGCCTCATGGTGAAACGCATTGCCTGTATCCGCGCCCGGCGCGTAAGTTTCGTGCAGCATTAAAATCTGCCGGTTGGGGTGATCGATCCCAAGCATTCGGTAAGAGATTGAATTAATATTGCCGATTTCAACGAACTCGTCCGCCCGGTAAAACGGCTTATAGGGCAATTTCGACTGCAAACCGGAGAAAAATCCGGTCAATGTCGTCCCCAGCGCGTCGAGGATCGCGCTGAGTGTTTCAATCGAAGGGCTCATCCGGTTACGCTCGATCAGCGAAATTGCGGAGTGTGAGACACCCGACCTTGCCGCCAACTCCCTTATCCCAAGCTTCCGGCGGGTGCGTAGCTCTCGTAATTTTTCTCCAACCTGCGGCATAATAATCCCCAAGAATGGTGAGAATACTAGACTATCCATATTTTCTGGATTGTGAAGCCCCTCGCTCTGGCCGATGTCTTAGAAAATCTGCTGCCAAAAGGATTACGAGTATGGCGATCTCCACTCCTGCATTGCCCTCCGGTGTAAGCTTCATCAAAGCGCCCGCCCGCAACGCGGTGACTGACAACGCAGCCATAGAAACCAAAGTCAAAGACATCATCGCCGCTGTGCGCGCGGAAGGCGATGCGGCCCTCCGCCGCTTTTCCCTGGAATTCGACCGTGCCTCGCTTGAGCATTTCGAGGTCTCGCTGGAAGAACGCGAGGCGGCGGTTGCCAACCTCGACCCACAGACGCGCCAGGATACGGAATTCGCAATCAGCAATGTCCGGCGCTTTGCCGAGGCGCAGCGCGGCACGATGCACGACCTGGAGGTGGAAATTCTTCCCGGCGTGCATCTCGGGCATCGCACCATCCCCATCCAGCGTATCGGCGCTTATGTGCCCGGCGGGCGTTACCCGCTGCTCTCGGCGCCGGTTATGACCATCGTGCCCGCGCGTGTGGCCGGGTGCGAAGAGGTGATCGCTTGCCTGCCCCCCGGGGCGAATGAGGCGGTTATCGCGGCGTGCCATCTCTCCGGCGCCACGCGCATCTTCCGTGTTGGCGGCGCCCAGGCGATTGCCGCCATGGCCTATGGCACGGAGACGATTCCCGCGGTGGACAAGATCGTGGGGCCAGGAAATGCGTTTGTAAACGAAGCCAAGCGTCAGGTCTTCGGGCCGGTCGGAATCGATCAATTGGCTGGGCCATCTGAGATTTACACCGTCGCGGACTCAACCGGGGATGCCCGCATGATTGCGACCGACCTTCTGGCGCAGGCGGAACATGATGTGCGCACACGGGTGGGGCTGATCACCACAGACCGTAATTTAGCGGAAGCGGTAGAGTTGGAAGTGTCAAGGCAACTGGAAACCCTACCCACAGCGGACGTTGCCGGCCCGGCCTGGCGCGACTACGGCGAAATCGCCCTGTGTGAAACTGAGGCGGCGATGATTGCCTATTCAGACATCATCGCCGCCGAGCATTTGCAAGTTCATGCCATAAATCCAAAAGAACTGGCTTTGAAACTGCGTAATTACGGCTCATTGTTTATCGGCACGTTGGCGAGTGTTGTGTATTCAGACAAATGCAGCGGCACCAACCATACTTTGCCGACCATGGGTGCTGGCCGATATACCGGCGGCCTTTGGGTAGGGGCTTTTCTAAAAACCTGCACACATCAATGGATGGAAGAAAAGGGCGTGGCCCTGGTAGCCCCCCCCGCGATGCGCCAAAGTGCGGCAGAGGGATTGGAAGGCCACCGGCGCGCCGCGGCGTTCAGGTTCAAGCCTCAATAATATCCTCCACCCGCCACAGGATACGACCCGCGGCAGGTGGAGAGTTTAACCGTTTAGCCGAAGCAGGCTGCCAGCAACGGCGGCAGATTTTCGCGGGTGAGTGTAACCGGGTTGCCGCCAGCCGAAGGGTCTTTGAGCGCACCTTCAAGCAGAGCCGTCATGTCGGGCGAGGTAACCCCCAACGCCCGCAGATTGGCCGGGATACCGAGCGTGGCATTCAGCCCGGCGACGAAGGCGCAGAAACCGTCAAACCCGCCCTCAATTTGCAAATACCGCGCCGCCGCCTCTATCTTTTGCTCAATTGCGGGACGGTTGAAGTGCAGCACCGGCAGCATCACCGCTGCGTTAGTGGTGCCGTGATGAGTGTTGTAGAGCGCGCCGACGGGGTGGCTGATGGCATGGATAGCCCCTAGTCCCTTCTGGAACGCAACCGCCCCCATCATCGCCGCCGCCATCATCTGCGCGCGGGCTTCCAGGTCTTTGCCATCGGCATAGGCGCGGGGCAGATATTCCTTCACCAGCCGCATACCCTCCAGCGCAATACCCTGTGACATGGGGTGGAAAAACGGCGAGGAATAAGCCTCAAGGCAATGGGCAAACGCATCCATGCCTGTGCCCGCCGTGATGGCCTTGGGCATGCCCACGGTCAACTCCGCATCCGCGATGACGGTAACGGGCAGAATTTTGGGATGGAAGATGATCTTCTTCTCATGCGTGACAGAGTTGGTGATCACACCTGCCCGCCCAACTTCGGATCCTGTGCCAGCGGTGGTCGGCACGGCGATGATCGGCGCAATGGCGGAGGCGTCTGCGCGCGTCCACCAATCGCCGATATCCTCGAAATCCCAGATCGGACGGGTCTGGCGGGCCTGGAACGCGATGAGCTTACCAAGGTCGAGCCCGGAACCGCCACCGAAAGCAATCACCCCGTCATGCCCGCCCGCAATGAAGGCTTTGATGCCGGCTTCAAGGTTTTTTTCGTTCGGGTTGGGGTCAACATCGGCGAACAAGGCCCGCCCAAGCCCGGCTGCTTCCATAATCCCTAATGTGCTGGTGGTAACCGGCAGGGTGGCGAGGCCGCGATCTGTTACCAACAGCGGGCGCTTGATTCCGGCCGCTTCGCAGGCGGCGGCAAGCTCCTGAATGCGCCCCGCGCCAAACCGGATGGCGGTGGGGTAAGACCAATTTGCGGTGAGGGTCATGCGTCAGGCCTTCTTTTTGAGATGATACGATTTCGGGCGGGTCAGCGCCATATAGCCCAGCACCGAGAGGCCCGCGCCACGGCCGGTGTCCTTACAGCCGGTCCAGCAGAGTGCGGGGTCGAGATAGTCGCAACGGTTCTGGAACACTGTGCCCGTTTCCAACCGCGCGCCAATCGCCTCGGCGGCGGCTGAATCCGCTGTCCAGATCGAAGCGGTGAGGCCGAAATCACTATCGTTCATCAGCTTTATGGCTTCTTCGTCGTCTTTTACCTTCATGATGCCCACAACCGGGCCAAAGGTTTCCTCGCGCATTACACGCATCGCGTGGGTGACGTTTGTGAGGATTTGGGGGGTGACATAAGCGCCACCATCATCAGCCGCCATGGTGGGGATATGGGCAATGGCACCCTCGGCAACAGCTTCGGCGACTTGCTCGCGCACGGTGTTCGCAAAACGGATATTGGCCATGGGGCCGATGGTGGTTTCAGCCTCAAGCGGGTTGCCGAGTTTAAGCGCCTTCACCCATGCCACGGCTTTTTCAACGAAGGCGTCAAACAGGCTCTCATGCACATAAATACGTTCGATACCGCAGCAGCACTGGCCGGCATTGAACATGGCGCCGTCCATGGCACCATCCACCGCGGCGTCAAGATCGGCATCGGCTCTTATGTAGGCAGGGTCTTTGCCGCCAAGCTCGGTCGCGACATTGATGAACGTGCCCGCCGCCGCCTGCTCGATAGAAGCACCGCCGCGCACGGAGCCGGTGAAGTTGACGAAATTAACGTGACGGCCGGAGATAAGTGCAGCCGAACCCGCATGGTCGAGGAAGATATTGTCGAACACATCAGCCGGAATCCCGGCTTCATGGAACGCTTCGGCCAGATGCTCGCCAACCATCAAGGTTTGTTCTGCATGTTTGAGCAGCACAACATTGCCAGCAACAAGCGCCGGGGCAATGGTGTTGATGGCGGTCATATAGGGGTAGTTCCAGGGGGCGATAACCAGCACGACGCCCAAAGGCTCGCGGGCAATCTGGCGCAAAGCCGCTGCACTGTTCTCAATCACCATCGGCTTGAGCGAGTCCGCCGCGATGTCGCACATATAATCCGTCCGCTCCTTGAAGCCGCGAAATTCACCGCCATAGCGCACAGGGCGGCCCATTTGCAGGGCAAGTTCACGGGTCATACGCTCGGTCTGTTCGCCGATGAGGTTGACCGCTTTACGCACCAAGGCGATGCGCTCATCCAGCGGACGTGCGGCCCAGGCTTTTTGCGCCTTGCGCATGGCGCTGGCCTTGGCGATGGCCGCTTCCGGCGATGCCGGCTGGCGCCGGGCAACCACGGCACCGTCAATCGGGGAAATACAAGTCAGCTCTTTCATATCAGCATCTTTCAAAACCACGAGAAATTTCCCAATCCGTTACCACGGCATCGAACTCTTCCTGTTCAACCTCCGCGGCACGGGTATAGTGATCGATCACGTCATCGCCCATGGCAGCCCGCAACATGGCGGAGTGGCGCAGCGTTTCGGTGGCGGCGCGCAGCGTCCGGGGAATTTCACCAACCTGCTTTTGGTCGTAGAGGTCCCCGCCAGTTGGTGGAGGCAAAGCCAGTTCTTGCTCAATGCCTTTGATGCCCGCCGCCAGGAGTGCGGCTTGCGCGAGATAGGGGTTCACATCAGACCCGGGAATACGGCACTCAATCCGCACCGCTTTGCTTTCTGCACCGCAGAGGCGAAAGCCCGCCGTGCGATTATCAACCGACCAGACCACTTTGGTGGGGGCGAATGTGCCTTTGCGGAAGCGTTTATAACTGTTGACGTTGGGGGCCATGAAGTACGTGTATTCGGGCGCATAGCGCAGAAGCCCGGCGATAAACTGATCCATGAGCAGAGACATGCCAAGCGGCCGGTTTTTATCATGAAAGGCGTTGTCGCCATCTTTGAACAGAGAACAATGAATATGGCTGGAGGAGCCAACTTTATCGGCCCGCCATTTTGGTAAAAACGTAGCGCTAACGCCCTGCTGCCAGGCAATTTCCTTGGTGGCGTGTTTGGCGATGGTGTGCTGCTCGGCGCAAAGCATCGCGGGGCCGTAGCGCAGGTTCAGCTCCTCCTGGCCGGTTTCAGCTTCGCCTTTGGTGCATTCAACCTCTATGCCCGCCGCATAGAGGCTGTTGCGCAAACGGCGCATCACCGGTTCTTCCTTCGTGGTTTGGAAGATATGGTAATCCTGATTATAGCCGCCTACAGGGGTGATGTTTCGAAAGCCATTTTTACGATTTTCATCGGCTGTGCCTTCAAAAAGAAAAAATTCCAACTCCGTCGCCATCATCGCTTCATAGCCGCCCAATGCGGCCAGGCGCTCTACCTGGCGCTTGAGAATCTGGCGGGGCGAATGTGCCACAGGTGCATGGGTATGGTGATCAACGATATCGCACAGCACCATCGCCGTGCCTTCAAGCCAGGGCACCATGCGGAAGGTGGTGATATCCGGGTGCATCGAATAGTCGCCGTAGCCATTCTCCCAGGAGCTTGAGCGATAGCCGCCCGGCGTTGACATCTCTAAGTCTGTGGCAAGCAGATAGTTGCAGCAATGCGTTTCATGAATGGCATGCTTGATAAAATTGCGTGCATGAAAACGCTTACCCATCAGTCTGCCTTGCATATCCACCAGGCAGACAAGAACAGTATCAACCTCGCCCGACTCAATTTTTTGGATGATCTCACTCATCTTCTCTTGGGACATATTTCGCAACTTTCAGCTATTTCAACGCGGTTCAAAGAGGACAGCGCGGCATACATACGCTCATTTTTCTGAGCCTGGCATCGCCTCAACGGCGGGTAAAATTTTGCATCGCAGTCTCTCCCAGGAAAGATGGCGTTTTTTTCAATCTATCTGCCCTATCCCGGCGGGAGGCGCAACTGGCCCTACCGCCACGACTCATCGCGGGATACCGTCGAAAGCCGGCAAATCTATGCACGTCCACTCCCATAAGGGTGAGCTTAGGTGTTTTGCAGCCAGCCGGGAAGGCCCTGCCTCATAACCTCACGCTCCATTGCCCCCCCGCAAAACGCATGACGTGAGAATGTGTTGAATTAGGAATCAATATGGTGTTCTCTTCCGCGGCACAGGAATAAGCGGCCCAAACAATCTCCGAAACAGGAGGAAAAACTGGCCGGGCTGAACGCGAGCGGAACCAAGCCGCGCGCGATGGGTTGCAACGCAGGAGATGCTGTGAACAAGCAGGACAGGCTCATTGCCAAAGCTATGGGACTACCGGTTTGGTCCGCGCCGCGAGACCCGCAGGTTTTGAAAGGCGGTATCACCAACGTCAACATTAAGTTGTGGGACGGCGACAGCGCCTTTGTTGTGCGCATAGGTGGCGACATCGAAACGCATTTGGTCAAGCGCTTCAATGAGCAAGCCTGCCACCGCGCAAGCGAAGCGGTGGGGCTGTCACCGCGAATCGTTTATGCCGATAAAAATACGCTCGCCATGGCGTATATCGATGGAAAGACGCTTGACGCGCAAAGCATCGCGCAACCAGAGATGCTTCCGCGTGTTGCGGCGTTGCTGCGCCGGTTGCATCAGGATGCAACACGGAAACTTCGCGGTCCGGTGGTGATGTTCTGGGTGTTTCATGTCTTGCGGGATTACGCGGCACAACTGCATGAAAACGCAAATTACCGTGCTGATCTGGTATACCTGATGCCAAAGGCCGAACGTCTGGAGCGCGCGGTTGGCCCAGTGGACATCACGCTCGCGCATAATGACCTTCTACCTGCAAACCTTATCGATGCCGCCGACCGGCTCTGGTTGATTGATTGGGATTATGGCGGGTTCAATACGCCGTTATTCGACCTCGCGAGCGTTGCCTCGAACTGCACATTTTCCGATGAATTTTCTGTGCAGCTGCTCGAAGCCTATTACGAGACCTCTGTAACTGCTGAGCTGTGGCGCCGGTTCCAGGCAATGGTCTGCGCCTCGCTTTTACGGGAAACGCTGTGGAGCATGGTTTCTGAAATCTCATCCAAGATCGATTTCGATTACCGCGCCTATACCGCAGAGTACCGCGCGCGATTTGACGCCGCTTTTGCCAATTTCATCATGCTATGAGGACAAAATGAGCGACCTGCCAAAATCATCAAAAATTATTGTGATCGGTGGCGGCATTGTGGGTTGTTCCACCGCCTATCATCTGGCCAGGCTCGGCGTTGAGGTCACGCTGCTCGAACGCAAGAAACTCACCTCCGGCACCACGTTTCATGCGGCGGGCCTGGTGGGGCAATTACGCACAAGTGCAAATATCACGCAGCTTCTGGGCGAATCCGTAAAGCTCTACCGGCGGCTTGAAACCGAGACCGGGCTTGGCACTGGTTGGAAGATGAACGGTGGGTTGCGCCTGGCCTGCAACCAGGAACGCTGGACGGAAGTGAAGCGTCAGGCCACCACGGCGCGCTCCTTCGGGCTGGAGATGCATCTGCTCACCCCTGCCGAGGCGCAAAAACTCTGGCCGCTAATGACCGTGGAGGATGTGGTGGGAGCAGCGTTTCTGCCAACCGACGGGCAGGCGAACCCCTCTGATATTACGCAGGCGCTCGCCAAGGGTGCGCGCATGGGTGGGGCGCAGATATTTGAGGATACCGAGGTTTTATCAGTCGATATCGAGGCCGGAATCATTCGCGGGGTAGCCACCGATAAGGGCTATATTGCCTGCGAGAAGCTGGTGCTGTGCGGGGGGCAATGGTCGCGGGATTTCGCGAAAACCGTGGGGGTGAATATACCGCTCGTATCGGTTGAGCATCAATATATGATCACTGAGCGCATCGAGGGTGTCAGCGCTGATTTGCCGACCCTGCGCGACCCAGACCGGCTGACCTATTACAAGGAGGAGGTGGGTGGTTTGGTAATGGGCGGTTATGAACCCAACCCCATTCCCTGGGCACTGGATGGCATTCCGAAGGGTTTTCATTACAGCCTTCTCAACTCCAATTTCGAGCATTTCGAGCAGATCATGGAACTCGCCCTGGGGCGCGTACCGGCATTGCAAACGGCCGGCATCAAAACCCTGTTGAACGGCCCCGAGAGTTTCACGCCGGATGGCAAT
>JAKBCH010000018.1 GCA_021808055.1 Pseudomonadota bacterium
GGCTTCTCGGTTTCCGCCACCACTTCGCGCATGATGTGGATCGATTCAGCCTCCAGACGCTGCAAATGCGTCAAGCTTATCTTCGCGTCCACGGCTTGCATCCAACCTGCCTCCATCTCAAACTGCGCCTGTCATTGGCACGCGCAACGGCGGCGTACAAATGTAAAAAACCTCGTTTACCGCCCGCAACCACGGGATAAAATTTTTACCTCTGGAGCGGGCGATGGGACATAATCACCCATATCCTATAAATCCTATCGGGTATTATTATTTATTTATTGCCCCAGGCATCTCCGTGGGCTTGGGTTTTGGGGCGGCCTCGTCTATCCCCAACATATGCAGGAGAGAACAATATGAAGGGCGCCCTTGTGACCGGCGGCGGCAGGCGGTTGGGTGCGGTGATGGCGCGGCATCTGGGGGCCCAGGGCTGGCATGTATTCGTGCATCACCATGCCTCTGCCGATGGCGCGCGCCAGGTGGCGGCGGAGATTATCGCTGCTGGTGGAAAAGCAACGCCCGTGCAGGCTGACCTCGGCGATGCCAAAGCGGTGGCGCGGCTTTATGAGGCATGTGAAGCCACCTGCCCGTTGGAGCTGTTGATCAACAACGCTTCCAGCTTTGCGTATGACACGGCCGAGAGCGTTACCGCCGAAATGTTGGAAGCGCAGATGCGGGTGAATTTATTCGCCCCCGTGCTGCTGACGCAGAAATTGCACGAATCACTCACCACGCGTGGCGCGCGGGGGGTCGCGATCAATATTGTGGACAACAAGGTGTTCGGGCTGAACCCGGATTATTTTTCCTACACCCTGACCAAAGTGGCGTTGCAGGGTATGGTTCAGATGCAGGCGATGGCCTTGGCACCCACCCTGCGCGTGGCCGGAATCGCACCCGGCATCACCCTCATCAGCGGGTTGCAGACCGAGGAGGCGTTTGAGCGCAGCCGCCGCAACAACCCCATGGGCATGGGCTGCACGCCGGAACAGATTTTGAATGCGGTGGATTTTATCCTGGCCAGCCCAGCCTATCATGGGCAGACCATGGTGATTGATGGCGGCCAGGTGTTGCAGCGCCGCCCGCGCGATGTGGTGTTCCTGGAAAAATCCGCGCCACCGGCAGAGTAAGCCAGCGTTGCGGGCGCGGTGTTTCACGGCTAATCAGGCCCGGTCAGTGTCTCAAGGGTTATTCAGCTTGCAGAACCGCCTTTATCGCCTCAGCGCCCTCGCCTCAGTTATTTTGTTAACCGGTTGCGGAACCGCCAATACCATTGGCAACCAGCTTTTTGGGCTGAACAGCGGCAGCGGCACCTCCGGCGCCGCCTCGTCCGTGTTCGGCTACGCGGTGGCGGATGAACCGCAGGCCGCCTTGGTTGGCCGGGATATTCTGAACCATGGCGGCAACGCGGTGGATGCGGCTGCGGCGGAAGGCTTTGCCCAGGCCGTTACCCTGCCCTCACGCGGGGGGTTGGGCGGCGGCGGGGCATGCCTGATTAAGATGCCCAATGCCAACGGCAAGATGCAACCGCCGGTGATGCTGAGCTTCCCCGCCGGGGCACCGGTGGGGAATGCCGGGGATCGACCAGCGGCGGTGCCATTGCTGGCGCGCGGGTTGCTGGCCATGCAGGCGCGTTACGGCCAGTTGCCGCAATCAGCGGTGATTGTGCCTGCTGAGCGCCTTGCCGGCGGGGCGGAGGTATCACAGGCGCTGGAAGATGATCTGGGCGTGGTGGGCAATGCTCTGCTGGCAGACCCGCAAGCCGCCGCCATTTTTGCGCCCGGCGGGCAAATGCTGACAGAGGGTGCAACATTCCAGCAGCCCGACCTTGCCACCACACTGGAAAACCTGCGCGTGAACGGGGTGAACGGGCTTTATGCCGGGACCAATGCCGCGCAATTTGCAAATGCCGCCGATGAAGCGGGCGGCGGGCTCACCGCGCAAGATTTGCTGAACGCCGTGCCGCAATACGGCACGCCAGATATCACCAGCCAGAACGGCTATGCCGTGGCCAGCCTGCCCGAAACCGTCAGCCAAAGCGCGGCGCTGCCCGCCTCCGCCAGCTTCATGGCGCTTGACAATAAGGGCGGCGCGGTGATCTGCGTCACCTCGATGAACAATCTGTTCGGCACCGGGCGGGTGGCCCCTGGCACGGGTGTTTTGCTGGCGGCCTCCCCGCGCACCAGCCCCACGCCGGACCTCGCCGCCGCCATGGCTTACACCACGGGGGGCTACGCTTTCCGCGCTGCCGCCGCCGGCACCGGCCAGAATGAAGCTGCCGACGCAGCCCGAATCGGCCTTGCCAACGCGCTTACCGGGCAGAACCAACCTGTTCCCGAGCCGGGCCGGGCGAATGTTATCTCCTGCCCCGGTGCTGTGCCGGGCGGCGAGGCAAGCTGCCGCGCCAGCGCCGCCCCGGGCGGTAACGGCCTTGCCATCGGCGGGCGGTAAAACCCGACCATGAAAATCGGCGCCGGGCGGGTGGTGCCGCCGTTCCGGGTGATGGATGTAGCCCGCGCGGCAAATGAGCGGGCTGCCAGCCTGCCGCCCGGCGCGCCGAAAATATTGCGCATGGAGGTGGGCCAGCCCGGCACCGGCCTGCCGAGCGGCGCGAAACTTGCCGTGCAGGCGGCGCTGCAAAGCGGGGATGCGCTGGGCTATACCGAGGCGCTGGGCCGCCCTTCGCTCCGCGCGCGCATCGCCCGGCACATGCAGGACTGGTACGGCGTGGAGCTGCCCGCCGCACGTATCGCCGTGACATTCGGGGCCTCCGGCGCGTTTTCCCTTGCGTTTTTGGCGAGCTTCGACCAAGGCGACCAGGTGGCTCTGGCTGCCCCTTATTACCCGCCTTATGTGAACACGCTCACCGCCCTTGGCATGCGCCCGGTGGTGCTGCCCTGCGGCATTGAAACCGGGTTTCAGCCGACGATTGAAATGCTGGATGCCCTGCCGGAAAAGCCCCAGGGGTTGATCCTGGCAAGCCCGGCCAACCCCACGGGTTCCATGCTGACCCCGACTGAACTGGCGGCGCTGTGCCACTATTGCGATAAAAACGGCATCAGGTTGATTTCAGACGAAATTTACCACGGCCTGACCTATGGCAAGCCCCAGGCCAGTGCGGCGCAATTCTCGGCAAGTGCCGTCGTGGTGAACTCTTTTTCCAAATATTTCTCGATGACCGGCTGGCGCGTGGGCTGGATGGTGCTGCCGGAGGATTTGGTGCGGGTGACCGAGCGGCTGGCGCAGAATATGTTTATTTGCCCGCCGCATATCGCGCAGATTGCGGCGGAAGCCGCTTTCACCTGCGGGGAAGAGCTGGAGGCCAACCGCGCCACCTACCAGCAAGCGCGGGGCGTGCTGATGGCGGGGGTGGCGGCAGCAGGCTTCTCAACCTTCGCGCCGCCGGATGGTGCTTTTTACATCTACGCGGATGTTACCGGCCGCGCGGCCGACAGCATTGCGTTTTGTGATCAGCTTCTCACCAGCCACAACATCGCCGCCACGCCGGGGCTAGATTTTGACGCAGAACGCGGCAGCGGTTTTGTGCGGTTCAGCTATTGCGCACCCCTGGCCGACATTGAAGACGCCGTAGCGCGGCTGGCTGCGCTTAAGTAGGGGCTTTCCAGGGCTGGAAACATGCCATATCAAGGTTCACCCCCTCATCTGGGGAATTTCAGAGGTATGCTACGATGAAATTGCTGGTCGCCGTGAAGCGAGTGGTCGATTATAACGTCAAGGTTCGCGTGAAACCGGATCATTCCGGGGTTGAGACCGCTGGCGTTAAAATGTCGATGAATCCGTTCGATGAAATCGCCGTTGAGGAAGCCGTGCGCCTTAAGGAAAAGGGCGTTGCGAGCGAGATTATCGCCATCTCCATCGGCGTGACCCAGGCGCAGGAAACCATTCGCACCGCTTTGGCTATGGGGGCTGACCGTGGCATTCTGGTGGAAACCGATGCTGTGGTTGAACCGCTGGCAGTGGCGAAAATTCTGAAGGAAGTGGCGCTGAAGGAAGGCGTTGGCGCGGTGATCCTTGGCAAGCAGGCCATTGATGACGATATGAACGCCACCGGCCAGATGCTGGCGGCCTTGCTCGGCTGGCCGCAGGGCGCTTTTGCCTCCAAGGTGGAAATCGCCGATGGCAGCGCCAGCGTTACCCGCGAAGTGGATGGCGGGCTGGAAACGGTGAAGCTGACCTTGCCCGCTATCATCACCGCTGATCTGCGTTTGAACGAGCCACGCTATGCCTCGCTGCCCAACATCATGAAGGCGCGCAAAAAAGAAATCGCAACGCTCAAGCCCGCGGATCTGAACGTCGATATCACGCCGCGTTTGACCATTATGAGCGTTGCCGAGCCGCCGGTGCGTAAAGCAGGCGTGAAGGTGGCGGATGTAGCCGCCCTTGTGGACAAGCTGCGCAACGAAGCGAAGGTGATCTGACCCATGGCCTCTCTGGTTATTCTGGATTTCGATGCCGAGGGCATCAAGCAGCCTTCGCGCTCTGCCATTGCCGCGGCGGCCAAGCTGGGCGAAGTGCATGTGCTGGTGGCGGGCCAAAATGTTGGCGCATTGGCCGAAGCGGCCGCAAAAATTTCCGGCGTGGCGAAGGTTTTGGTGGCGGATGACGCTGCCTATGCCCACCATCTGGCTGAACCAATGGCGGCGTTGATTGTTTCGCTTGCTGGCAATTACAGCCATATTCTTCAGGCCGCCACAGCCTCCGGCAAGAATGTGCTGCCGCGCGTGGCCGCCTTGCTGGATGTGCAGCCGATCTCTGACATTTCCGAAGTGGTGGATGTTGATACTTTCGTACGCCCGATTTATGCGGGCAACGCGCTGGCCACGGTGAAATCCGCCGATGCAAAGAAAGTGATCACCGTCCGCGCCGCCTCGTTCGACCCGGTGGCCGCCGAAGGTGGTACGGCTGCTATCGAAAATGTGGCCACCACCGCGAATGATGGAAAATCGGCTTATCTAGGCGAGGAACTTTCAAAGTCTGAACGCCCGGAGCTGACCGCGGCGCGCGTGATCATCTCCGGCGGGCGGGGGATGCAGAATGGCGAGAACTTTACCAAGCTGATTGAGCCGATCGCAGATAAGCTTGGCGCTGCTGTTGGCGCTTCCCGCGCGGCGGTGGATGCTGGCTTCGTGCCGAACGATTACCAGGTTGGCCAGACCGGCAAGATCGTCGCACCTGAGCTTTACATCGCCGTTGGCATCTCTGGTGCCATCCAACATCTGGCCGGCATGAAAGATTCGAAGGTTATCGTCGCCATCAACAAGGATGAAGACGCGCCGATTTTCCAGATTGCCGATTACGGCCTGGTGGGCGATTTATTCACCGTGCTTCCTGAGTTGGCGAAGGCGCTTTAGCGGGAGATGATGCTGGTGCCGCTGCCTGCTGTGGGCCGCGCATCAGCAGCAGGCACAACGCTGCCGGCATGGTGGCAAGAAACATGAATTTATAATCGTCCATATAGGCGATGATCTGCGCCTGGGTGGTAACGAGCGAATCCAACTGCGCGGCACCACTTTTCGTGGCCGGGTTCCAAATCCGGCTCACGGCCCCGCCAGCCTGCAACACACGCGAAAATGGCGTGATCTGCGCCATAATATTGGCATGCACATAAATCGTCATGCGCGACAGCAGCGCCGAGGTGACTGAAACGCCAATGGCGCTGCCCACATTGCGCAGCAGGCTGAGCAGCGCCGTGCCCTGGGTACGCAAGGCTGGTGCCAGCGTGTAGAACGCCGCCACCTGCAACGGCACAAACACAAAACCAAGCCCCGTGCCCTGCACGACGATGGTGGTGATCATGTAAGATTCGCCAACATCCGGTGTCCAGCCTTCCTGCATGTAAAGCGAAAGCCCAAGCAGCATATAGCCAAACAGCATCAGCAATCTGGGGTCCACCCGGTTGGTGAGCCGCCCCGCCACCAGCATGGCAAACATTGTGCCAAACCCTCGCGGCGCCATCACCAGCCCCGCCGTGGCTACGGGATAATTATCGAGATTTTCAAGATATGGCGCGAGCAGGGCCGAAGATGCCAGCAGCACCATACCGACCAGAAACATGGTGATAAGCCCTGCGGCAAAATTACGGTCAGCGAATATTTCGCGCGGAATAAAAGTGCGATTGGCGGTGAACATGTGCACGACGAACAGATAAAATCCGAGCCCGGCCAGCACCAGGGAGGCGATGATGGTATTGGAGCTTAGCCAGTCTAGCTGCTCGCCTCGATCCAGCGCCAATTGCAGCGCGCCAAGCCCGAGGGAGAGCACGGCAAAACCTGTCCAATCAAACCCGCCTGGCGTTTGGCGCGGTTTGCCGCCGGGCATCAGCAGCGCCAGCCCCGCCACCGCCGCGATGCCGAACGGCAGATTGACGAAAAACACGTAACGCCAGTTGAAATCCTCGGTGAGATAGCCGCCCAAGGTTGGCCCCAGAATGGGCCCCACCATCACCCCCATGCCCCAGATGGACATGGCGGCCCCGCGCTGCTCAGCCGGATAAATGTTCAGCATGGTTGATTGCGACAGCGGCACCAAAGCCGCGCCAAACGCGCCTTGCAGCAAGCGGTAGAGCACCATTTCGGTCAGGCTCTGGGCAATGCCACACAGCATGGAGGTTGCGGTGAACCCAACAAGGCAGACGATGAAAAGCTGCTTCGTGCCAAAACGCGCCGCCAGCCAGCCGACCGGCGCTGTCATAATCGCGGCGGTCACCACATAAGAAGTCAGCACCCAGGTGATCTGATCGTAAGAAGCAGAGAGCGAGCCTTGCATATAAGGCAGCGCCACATTGGCGATGGTGGAATCCAGCGCCTGCATCAGCGTCGCGATCATCAGGCAGACGGTGATGATGCCCCGGTTCGGAACCTCCGTTGCTGCATCTTCGGCCATTAGAACAGGTCCGAGAGATGCCGGTGATGATCCGTGTCGATGGAAATTTCCGTGCTCATTCCAGCACGCAGCGGCAAATCTTTAGGGCCGGAGAGAATTTTAATCCGCACCGGAATGCGCTGCACCACTTTCACCCAGTTGCCGGAGGAATTTTGCGCGGGCAGCACGGAAAATTCAGAGCCCGAAACCGGGGCGATGCTTTCCACCTCGCCTTTCCAGCTTTGCCCGGGGTAGGTATCCACGGTGATGTTGACACTCTGGCCGGTGCGCACCCAGGTGAGCTGATCTTCCTTTGGCTGGGCGGTGATGTACACATCACTGTCCGACACCAGCCCGAAAGCCGCGGTGCCAGCGGGCAGCAACATGCCGGGCTGCAATTGCTCAACCTGGGTAACATAACCTGAAAACGGTGCGTTCACCACGCTATGGCTCTGGTTGAGCAAAGCCTGGTTGAGATTGGCCAAGGCGCTTAAATATTCCGGGGTTTTTGTGGGGTCGATATCCGGGTCGCCGCTCAGCTTTGCCAATTGCTGCCCGGCGGCGGCCTGCATCTGCGCCAGCTTGGCCTGGTCGCCCTGAAGGGTAAACCGGGCATCATCATATTGCGCGCGGGTAGCACCACCGGCATTCACCACGGCGGCGTAGCGGGCAAGGTTGGCTTGGTCCTTCTCCACCAGCGCCTGTTGCTCAGCAATTTGGGCTTGCGCCATTTTATAACCGTGCTTGGCGGCGTTGATATTCTGCACCGCCTGGGCGAGCTGGGCGTTGGCTGCTTCCACCGCAATGGCAAAACTCTTCTGGCCAAGCGAAAATAACGGCTGGCCTTTTGTTACGTGCTGGTTGTCCTTCACGTAAATTTTGTCCACCAGGCCAGTAACATCCGTAGAAAGCGAAACCTTTGCGGCATCCACGTAGGAATCATCCGTGGAGATGTAACGCCCGCCAAACAGCCAATAGAGCAGGCAAACCAGCGCCACCAACACCACGCCGCCAAGCATGAGCACAAGCCGCAGCCGGGATTTGCCGCGGGCAGGCGCAGCGGTTTTGCTGGCAGCCGGGCGCTGGCTTGCCTGTTCCAGCGCCACGGCATTGGATTGAGACATCAGCTATTCTCCTGAATTTTGTCGTGGCAGGCTTTTGGCAAAGCATTGCCACCGCCACGCAGCAGATTGGCTTTCATGAGTTTTAACGCCCCCATCACCACCTCACGGTCGGCATCAGAGAGCCCCGCGGTGATCATGGCGGTGAGGCTTTGGCGCTGGCGTTCGATTTCTTCCAGATGCGGCGTGGCCGCGGGCAGCAGGTGCAGGCGCCAGATGCGCCTGTCCTGTGCATCGGCCCGGCGCTCCACCAGCCCGGCTTTTTGCAGCCGGTCCACCAGCCGGGCGGCGGTAATCGGCTCCACCTCCAGCAAATCCGCCAGCTCTTTCTGGGTAAGACCAGGATTATAAAAAACCTGCTTCAGAATGCCCCATTGCGCGCGGGTCATGCCGTGCTGGCGGGCGCGGCGGTCGGCTTCCACGCGGGTTAAGCGCGCCACCATCATCATCAAAATCAGCAGATCACGTTCGTAGTCCATGCCCATAACGAGCGGGATAATAACGTGGCTTATGAATTTGTCTGTAGCCGGTTTCGCCTATCCGGCCAGCGCCTGGTGCAACACTGGCACCAGCCCTGAGATGGCGATTTGCACCCCGATACCCAGCAGCAGAAACGCCGCGATGCGCGAAACCACGACCTGGCCGGAATGGCCGAGTATCCGCACCATGCGCTCGGAGGCGCTGTAACAGGCCCAGATGAGTGCCGCATTAGCCAGCACGGCAAAGGAATCCGCTGCGTAAAACACCCAGGCGGCGGAGACATTATCCGGCCTGCCGGTGGCAAGCGAGATAGTAACGGCGATGGTGCCCGGCCCGGTGGTGAACGGCAGCGTGAGGGGAAAGAAGGCATAACCCGCCAGATCCTCCTCTCCGGCGGCGTTCACCGGCTCGGCATCCTTCTGCTTGCGCTTCGTCGTGTTGTCCGGCGCGTTCAGCATCTCATACGCCCGCACGGAAACCACCAGCCCGCCCGCGATGCGCAAGGCGTTCATCGAAATGCCGAAGAAATTCAAGATATAAGTGCCCGCCAGCAAGGCGGACATCATCACCAGAAACGAATAGACCGCCACGCGCCGGGCCAGCGCCTGCCGCTGCGCGGTGCCCTGCTCGCTCGTCACCTCATGGAAGATGATGGCGCCCCCGAGCGGGTTGATGATCGAGAACAGCGCCGGAAAAGAGAGAAGAAAGGCGGAGAGGGCTTGTTCCATCGGCTATAGCCCCGCCATTTCGCGGAATTGCGGCTCGGTGAGAATCGTCACACCCAGTTCCGCCGCCTTTTTGGCCTTGGAGCCTGCGTCCTCGCCCACCACCACGTAATCGGTTTTTTTGGAGACGGCTTCAGTCACTTTCGCCCCCAGTGCCTCGGCGCGCGCTTTTGCCTCGGGCCGCGCCATGGAAAGCGTGCCGGTAAACACCATCACCTTGCCCGCCAGCGGCGAGTCGATGCCGGCGGCGGCTTGTTCATCCTGTACCTGCACCGCCGCCTCCAACCGCG
This sequence comes from Pseudomonadota bacterium, assembly GCA_021808055.1. The sequence continues at coordinate 9,493 of JAKBCH010000018.1, forward strand.
CCAGCGTGGCGAGATTATGCTCCTCTGCGAAAAAGGCCAGCAAATCCTCAGCAATGGCGGGGCCGATGCCGGAGATGGAGCCCAACTCCAGCCGCGCATCGGAGCCGATGATCCGTGCTGCCAGCATTGCTTCTTTCCAATGCGCGTAAGAACCATAATGCCGGGCGAGCAGCTTGGCGTTGTTCTCGCCGATGCGCCGTATGCCGAGCGCAAAGATGAACCGCGCCAGCCCAATTTCCCGCCTTGCCGCAATGGCGGCCGAGAGCTTGGCGGCGGACAGCTCACCCCAGCCTTCGCGCTGCGCAATTTCCGCTTCATGCGCGGGCAGGGAAAAAATATCCGGCGCGCCGCAAAGGAGTCCGGCATCGTGAAATTCCCGCACGGTTTTGTCACCCATGCCCTCAATGTCGAACGCGCCACGCGAGCAGAAATGGATCAGCCGCTCCACAATTTGCGCCGGGCAAATCAAGCCTCCGGTACAGCGGCGCACCACATCGTCATCCACCCGCACGGCAAGTGAACCGCAGGCCGGGCAATGATCGGGAAATTTATAAGGCTGGCCATCACCACGTGTCAGCACGCCGAGGATTTGCGGAATCACATCCCCCGCACGCTGCAACTCCACAACATCGCCAATCCGCACATCCTTGCGGGCAATCTCATCCTCGTTATGCAAAGTGGCATAAGTTACCAGCACACCGCCGACATTCACCGGCTTCAGCCGCGCGCGTGGCGTCAGCGCGCCTGTGCGCCCCACCTGAATTTCGATATCCTCCAGCATGGTGCTGGCTTTTTCGGCCGGGAATTTCCACGCCACCGCCCAGCGTGGTGCGCGCCCCACAAAGCCAAGCCGGTTCTGCAAGGCAAGGTCGTTAACTTTGTAAACCACGCCATCAATATCGTAAGGCAGTGCGGCGCGTTCAGCGCCCATCCCGGTCTGGAATTCTTCCGCGCCATCTTCTTTCACGAGGCGGGAAAGCGGGTTGACGGCAAACCCCCAACGCCGCAAAGTATCCAGATAATCCCAATGGGTTTGCGCCACGCTCACGGAGGTTTCGCCCTGCGCATAGGCAAACAGCGAGAGCTTGCGCTGGGCGGTGATCGAGGCATCAAGCTGACGCAAGCTGCCTGCGGCCGCGTTACGCGGATTGGCGAATTGCCGCTCCTGTGAGGCGTTCAACGCCAGAAAATCCGCCTTGGTCATATAAACCTCGCCGCGGATTTCGATGAAATCCGGCGCGTCTTTTGGCAATTCCCGCGGCAGGCTTTCAAGTGTGAGAATATTGGCGGTCACGTCCTCGCCCACCAGCCCATCGCCACGCGTGGCGGCGCGGGCGAATTTACGGTGCTCATAGGTCAAAGAAATCGAAAGCCCGTCCATCTTCGGTTCAGCCACAAATTCCAGCGCATCGTCCTTCAAGCCCAGAAACCGCCTGATCCGCGCTACAAAATCTTTAAACTCTTCCGCATTGAACACATTATCCAGCGAGAGCATCGGCGTACGGTGCGTCATCTTCTTGAAGCCCGCAGCCGGTTTGCCCCCGACCTGGGCCAGCGCCTTCGCATCCTCCCGCCATTCCGGGTGTTCGGCCAGAATCGCTTCGGCCTCGCGGCGCAGGGCATCATAATCCGCGTCGGTTATCTCCGGCGCGTCTTGTTCGTGGTAGGCGCTATTGGCGGCTTCAATTTTTGCCAATAAAGCGTTGAGTTTCTCTCTGTCTTTCATCCCGCCAAAAGGCTCTCAGCCGCCTGCCGCGCTGCTTCGGTCACACTCTCGCCAGAGAGCATCCGGGCGATTTCTTCGCGGCGCTCGGCCTCGCTCAGCATCTTCACTTCGGTTATGGCGCGCCCGTTTGCCTCGCGTTTCTGCACCCGCATCTGCGCCGCCGCGCGTGCGGCCACTTGGGGGGAGTGTGTGACCACTAAAACCTGCACGCCTTCGGCCACGCGGGCCAGGCGCTCACCCACCGCCGCTGCCGTAGCACCGCCAATGCCGGAATCAACCTCGTCGAAAATCAACGTCTCGTTATCCGCACCTGCGGAGAGCACCACTTTCATCGCCAGCATCAGGCGAGAAAGCTCGCCGCCGGAGGCAATCTTGTCCAACGCGCCGGGTTCCTCGCCGGGGTTGGTGGCGATGAGAAACCGCACCCCATCCGCTCCGCGCGGGCCCCATTGCGGCTCCGGCAGCATCGCGCGCTCCACCACAAACCGGGCGCGTTCCAGTTTCAAGGGCGGCAACTCGGCGGCGATGGCTTTCTCCAGCCGCCGCGCCGCCTGGGCGCGCTGCTCGGATAGGCTGGCGGCCTTCTCCACATAAACCCCGCGCAGCCGGGCGGTTTCGGTGGTGAGCGCCGCAATATCCGCCACCCCGCTTTCCAACGCCGCCAGCCGCGCGCGCAACGCCGTGGAAAACGCGGGCAGTTCTGTCACCGGCACGCCATGCTTGCGGGCGACGGCGCGCAGAGCAAACAGCCGTTCCTCCGTGGCTTCCAAAGCGCGGGGGTCATCCTCCTCGGCAGCGGCGAGGCGCTCCAGAAAATCCTCCGCCTCGGAAAGCGCGATCTCGGCGCGTTCAATGGCCGCCATGGCCGGACCGGCGGGGTTCACATGGCCGGCAGGCACGGTGATTCGCGCCACTGCCCGCGCGGCCGCGCGCAAGGCAGCAGCGGGGCCATCCTTGCGCTTATCCTTGGGCCGCAACTCGGCCATGGCGCTGGTAATCGCCTCAGCCCGGCGCTCCCCCGCCTGCAAGCGCAGGCGTTCAGCGGCCAGCGCCTCTTCCTCGCCTTCCACCGGTGCCAGCTTGTCCAACTCAGCCGCCGCGTGGCGGAGAAACTCCTCCTCCTTCGCGACTTCCTCAATGCGCGTCTTGGCCGCCGCCAGCCGGGCGGCGGAATCGCGCCAGGATTTATACGCAGCGGCCACCTCGGCCCGCATAGCCTCCGGCACGCCAAACGCATCCAGCAGCGCGACATGATGGGCCGGATCGGCCAGCCCCACCTGCTCGTGCTGGCCCTGCACTTCTATGAGCAACGCCGTAAGGGTTTTGAGGAATCCTGCGCTGACCGGTTGGTCGTTCACCAGGGCGCGGGAGCGGCCATCGCGCGTGACGACCCGGCGGACCAATATATCCCCGCCGGACTCAAGCCCCTGCTCCGCCAGCACCCCATGCACCGGGTGCGTGGCCTCAGCCGAGAAACTGGCCGCCACCACCGCCTGCGCCGCCCCGGCACGGATCAACCCGGAATCAGCCCGCGCACCCAGGGCCAGGCCGAGGCTATCCAGCAGGATGGATTTGCCAGCCCCGGTTTCACCAGTGAGTGCCGTCAGCCCGGCGGAGAAATGCAGATCGAGCCGTTCGATCAGCACGACATCGCGGATCGAGAGGCTGTTCAGCATGGTGCCTTCAGAATGGCCAGTACCAATGATGGGTGGGGGCTGGCGCGGGCGGCGTTACCGCATCGGAATTTGCCGAACTTTCGTCGCTGGCATTCACCAGCCCGTGGGATTTCAGCTTGGTGTATGCCGCCTCATACCAGGAACTGCCGGGATAATTATAGCCCAATACCGAGGCTGTGCGGATGGCAGAGTCAGTCAAGCCAAGGTCCAGATACACCTCCACCATGCGCTCCAGGGCTTCCGGGGCGAAAGTGGTGGTCTGGTAGGTATTCGCCACATCCTGGTAGCGGCCGATGGCGGCTGCATAAAGATGCTGTTTCTGGTAATACCGGCCGATCACCATCTCGTGCCCAGCGAGGCGGTTATAGGCCAGGCGCATTTTAATCGCGGCATCGCGGGCATAAGCGCTGTTGGGAAAGCGGGTAATGACATCCTGCAGCGCCTGGATTGTCTCATAAGTCGAGGTCTGATCGCGCTGCACATCGTCGATCTGCTCGTAATAGCAAAGCGCCTTCAGGTAATAGGCGTAGGCAACTTCCTGATCTTCAGGATAAAGCTGGATATAGCGGTTCAGCGAGCTGATCGCATCCTCGTAATCCATCTGCTTATATTGCGAATAAGCCGCCAGCAGCTCCGCATGGGTAGACCATGTTGAATACGGGTAGGTCTCCTGCAAGGCATCGAAATCCTTCACGGCCATATCGTAATCGCCCTTCTGCATCCGCGCGACGGCGGTGGCATAAGCCTGATCCGGCGGGGGCAGTGTGCCGCTGGCAAAATCGCCCAGCGAGGCATCGCCTTTGGTTTGGCTGGAACAAGCCGCCAGGGCTAAACCGAGGGCAAGCAGGGACAGGCGGGCAAAGCCGGTGCGGAGATATGTCATTGGGTCCGGCTTATAGCAGCTAATCCGTGAACATGAAGCCTGCGCGGGCATCGCAAGGTCCCCTTGCCCCGGCAACCCGGCATATTTCCTGGTTTTGCTTGACTTTGACGCCATCAGGTCTAAACAGCGCGGCATCTATCAACCCGGAGCATCCCCGCCCTTAAGCTGGGATGCTCTAGTCGCTGCCCGAGACCCAGGCCGCGCATACCATCCGGGCCGCGAATCGGCCCGTTTTCAAGGACATATACAGCCACATGGCTTCTTCCAACATTGCCCAACGCCATTCAGATGCCCCGGCTTATTCCGGCGCCGATGATTTTGCCGCCCTGCTCGATTCCTCCCTCGGCGGTGCCGCCGGGTTCGAAGGTTCCGTCGTTTCCGGCCGCGTGCTGCGGATCGACGACGATTATGTGATTGTCGATGTCGGCCTGAAATCCGAAGGTCGCGTGCCCTTGCGCGAGTTCGCCCCCGTCGGCGCCAAGCCCGAGGTGAACACCGGCGATGTCTATGACCTCTTCATTGAGCGTTATGAAGACAAAGACGGTGCCATGGTGCTGTCGCGCGAGAAGGCGCGCCGCGAGGAGAGCTGGACCCAGCTTGAAAAAGCGTTCGAGGTTCAGACCCGCGTGAACGGCGTCATCCATGGCCGCGTCAAGGGCGGCTTCACCGTCGATCTCGGCGGTGCCACGGCGTTCCTGCCCGGCTCCCAGGTGGATATCCGCCCGGTGCGCGATGTCGGCCCGCTGATGGGCGTCGCCCAGCCGTTCCAGATTTTGAAGATGGACCGCCAGCGCGGCAACATCGTCGTCTCCCGCCGCGCGGTGCTTGAAGAAACCCGTGCGGAGCAGCGCTCCGAGCTGATCACCGGCCTGAAGGAAGGTCAGATCCTCGACGGCGTGGTGAAGAACATCACCGATTACGGTGCGTTCGTGGACCTCGGCGGCGTCGACGGCCTGCTGCACGTGACCGACATCGCCTGGAAGCGCATCAACCACCCCGCCGAGGCGCTGGTCATCGGCCAGCCGGTGAAGGTGCAGGTGATTCGCTTCAATGCCGATACGCAGCGCATTTCGCTGGGCATGAAGCAGCTTGAGGCGGACCCGTGGGAAGGTGTGGACGTGAAGTACCCGCCAGGTGTTAAGGCCACCGGCCGCGTGACCAACATCACCGATTACGGCGCCTTCGTGGAGCTGGAAGCGGGCGTGGAAGGTCTCGTTCACGTCTCCGAAATGTCCTGGACCAAGAAGAACGCCCATCCGGGCAAGATCGTCTCCACCTCGCAGGAAGTGGACGTGGTCGTGCTGGATGTGGACGCCTCCAAGCGCCGCATTTCGCTGGGCCTGAAGCAGGTGCAGCGCAACCCCTGGGAAGAATTCCAGGACGAGCATCCGATCGGCTCTCTGGTCGAAGGCGAGATCCGCAACATCACCGAGTTCGGCCTGTTCATCGCAGCCGGCGCGGAGATCGACGGCATGATCCACATGTCCGACCTCTCCTGGGAAGAAACCGGCGAGGCCGCGATCGCCAAGTTCGAGAAGGGCCAGGTCGTCAAGGCCAAGGTGCTGGATGTGGACGTGGAGAAGGAGCGCATCTCGCTCGGCATCAAGCAGCTTGAGGTCGACCCGGCCGCCGGCGTGTTGGACAAGGTCCACAAGAACCAGATCGTCACCTGCGTGGTTACCGCCGTGCAGAGCAATGGCATCGAGGTGAAGGTGGACGATGTTCTCACCGGCTTCATCCGCCGCGCCGAGCTGGCGCGCGACAAGGCCGAGCAGCGCCCCGAGCGTTTCGCCGTTGGCGACAAGATCGACGCCAAGATCACCGCGGTGGACCGTGCGGCCCGCAAGCTGCAGCTTACCATCAAGGGCAAAGAGATCGACGAGGACAAGACCGCGATCGCCGAATACGGCTCGTCGGATTCGGGCGCTTCGCTCGGCGATATTCTGGGTGCGGCCATCCGCCGCCGCAACCAGGCGACAGAGGAATAATCCGCCTCCCGCAAGGGAGAAGAGCCAGCCCGGCAGCGCAAGCTGCCGGGCTTTTTGTTGCCGCAAGCATTTACATTACGTTAATTTAATCTTCCTATCCTTTGGCAATCATCGCCAGAGAGAACCCCATGCCCACCCTCAATCCGCTGCGCCTCTTCCAGAATACCGACACGCTCGACTCGCTGCGCCAGTCTTTCGGCGTTATCGAATTTTCGCCGGAGGGCCGGATCCTCGACGCCAACAAAATCTTTCTTGGCTTAACCGGCTACACATTGTCTGAACTCAAGGGTCAAAATCATCGTATTTTAATGCCGCCAGAGCAAGTTGGCTCGGCTGAATATGCGCGGTTCTGGGCTGAGCTCGGGCGGGGCAAATTTCAAACCGGGGCCTTCAACCGCAGGGCAAAAACCGGCCAGAGGGTTTGGTTACAGGCTTCTTACACCCCGGTGCGCGGACGCGGCGGCAAAATTGTTAAGGTTATCAAACTAGCGCTTGACATAACCGCCCGACATGAAGAAGCCGAGGAAGGGTTGAACCTGCTGGCGGCGTTGAACCGCTCTCAGGCAGTCATCAGTTTCAAAACAGACGGAACGGTGCTGGACGCGAATGAGAACTTCCTGAACGTCTTCGGTTACCGGCTGGATGAAATAAAAGGCCAACATCACCGCTTGTTTGTGGCACCCGCCGACGCCGCCAGAACCGAATATGCGGAATTCTGGCGGCGGCTTAATCAGGGGGAGTTTTTTTCAGCGGAATATCACCGGTTGGGCAAGGCCGGGCGAGATGTATGGCTGCTGGGGTCTTATAATCCGGTGTTCGACGACCAGAGGAAAATCATAAAAATTGTAAAATTCGCCACCGATCTGTCGGAGCGGATGAACGGCATTCATCAAATCGGCCAGGGGCTGGCGGAACTCGCCAAAGGTAATCTGCAAGCCGGGTTGAACAAACCCCTTATTCCCTCGCTCGAAACCCTGCGCGCCTCCTTCAACCACGCTGCAACATCCTTGTGCGCGGCAATGCGCGATATCGCCACCTCGGTTGGCGTTATCCGCCAAACCTCCGCCTCGGTGAACGAATCCGCTGGTCAGCTTTCTCAGCGCACGGAGCGCCAGGCAGCCAACCTTGAGGAAACCGCGGCGGCATTGGAAGAAATCACCGCTACGGTCCGTAAATCTGCTGAAAACGCCACCAAGATGCGTAACCTGGCGGCCCAGGCGCGAGGCGACACAGAAAGCTCAGACAAAGTGGTCAGCAATGCTGTGCAGGCTATGGGTGAGATCAACGACTCTTCCGCAAAAATCTCCAACATCATCGGCGTGATCGACGAGATCGCCTTCCAGACCAATCTGCTGGCGCTTAATGCCGGGGTGGAGGCCGCGCGGGCTGGCGATGCCGGGAGCGGCTTTGCCGTGGTGGCCACCGAGGTTCGCGCGCTGGCTCAACGCTCGGCTGACGCCGCTAAGGAGATCAAGGCGCTCATCGCCGGATCGGGCGTAATTGTAGCAGAGGGTGTCAAATCCGTAGGCGAGGCACGGCACTCTCTGGAGCGCATCGCTGGGCATGTTCTGGGTATCGATACCGCCATCGGCGCTGCCGCCACCAGCGCGCAAGAGCAATCCACGGCGCTTGAACAGGTGAACACCGCGATAAACCAGATGGACCAGATGACCCAGGCGAATGCCGCAATGGCCGAAGAAGCCGCCGCCGCCAGCCAGAACTTGGCGCATGAAACGGAAACCATCTCGCACCTGCTGGCAAAGTTCGAAACCGGCGACCGCCCCGCCGCCAACGCTGCTACCCAAGCCCCCGCCACGCGTAAGCGAGCCGCCGAATGGCTACCGGCCTAGCGCGTTATAACTTTAAAGTCGGCGCTTCACCGCGGCTGAAAGTGCGGGGTTTTCAACAGCACTCCCGGCAACAACGCCTTGCCTGTCCGCCAGGTTGCGGTTCTGGCTCTGCTTGGCCTTTCCCTCCAGCCTGGTGATGGTGAACACCAGCCCGACAATCCCTTTCAACTGCGCCGCGATATAATCCTCCGGCGCGTCCGCCACCGCCCAGGGATGCGCCCGCCCCTGCTCGTAACGGTTGGTGAGCGCGGTGACGATTTCCAGCAGCGGTACAGGCTCTTCCACAATCGAGAGCCTGCCCGTGGCGTGCACAGCACTGTAATTCCAGGTGGGCACCACGCGCCCGGTTTCTTGTTTCGTTTCGTACCAAGAGGGGCTGACATAGCCATCCTCGGCGGCGAAAATCGCCAGTGAGTCCTGCGCCGGGTCGAAATCCCGCCAGTGGAAATTGCCCTTGGCGACATGGCCGATCAGCCGGACTGGCGCCTGGAACAACAGCGGCAGATGGGTGGCGAGGAGCCCACCGCCGCGCGCAGGCGAAACCAGCACCGGCAACGAGGCCGCGCGCATGATAGCCTGAAGCTCTTCAGGGTCTTTCTCGGTAAAAGCCGGCGGGTTGTACATGGCTTACCCTTCCTTCAGCCGCGCAAGATAGCGCGCATAAAGCCTGCTGGCGATAAGCCCAGGTGCTGCATTGCCCACCGGCAAACCATCCAGCCGCGTGATCGGCTTCACGAAGCTGGTGGCGCTGGTGATGAAAATCTCACGCGCAGCGCGCAAGTCTTCCACCGAAAACGCGTGCTCCCTGAACACCAAACCTTCCGCCGCCACATCCGCCAGCAAGGCAGCACGGGTGCAGCCGGGCAGCACATGCTGGTCAAGTGCCCGGGTGCGCAGCACGTTATCCGCCCCCACCATCCATACCGAGCTGGTCGCCCCTTCCGTCACCATGTTTTGAGCATCGAACAACAAGGCCTCCAGCGCACCCGCCTGCTTTGCCGTTTCCCGCGCCAGCACATTCGGCAAGAGGTTGATGGATTTGATATCGCAGCGCCCCCAGCGTACATCTTCCAGGGTAATGGCGGCGGCACTCCAGCCGGCAAGCGTCTCTGGCGGCTCCGGTTTCGGGCGTATTGTCAGCGTCAGCGCCGGGCGCGGCATTGGCGTGGGAAAGGCATGGTCCCGTCTGGTCACGCCGCGTGTGAGTTGCAGGTAGATGAGCCCGGTTTGCACCCGGTTGCGGCGCATCAGCTCATGGATAACAACCCGCAGCGCCGCCTCTCCCATAGGGGCTGCCAGGCTGATTTCCTTGCGGCTGCGTTCCAGCCTGGCAAAATGCAGCGCCTCGTCAATCAGCCTGCCGCGATAAGCGTAGAATACTTCGTAAATGCCGTCGCCAAACTGGTAGCCGCGGTCTTCTATATTCACCGCAGCTTCGGCCAGCTTCAGATACCGCCCGTTCACATAGGCGATACGGGCCATAACTTCAGGCCGCCGCCGCGGCGTGTGCGGCCGCGACTTTGGCTTGCTCGAACTGATCCGGCGGCAGATAAGCGGCCAGAATTTCCATCGGCGTGCCATCCGCGCGCACGCGCCCGCCTTCCATCCAGATCAACCGGTTGCACCATTGCATCAAGATGGCCGGGTTATGAGAAGAAAGCACAAGGATTTCGGCGTGGCCCACCATCGTCTCCAGCCGCTCCCGCGCCTTGCCCAGAAACGCCGCGTCACCGGCCAGAATCCATTCATCCATCAATAAAATTTGTGGATGGACGGCGGTGGCCAGCGCGAAACCAAGCCGCACGATCATGCCGGATGAATAAGTGCGAACCGGCAGGCTGAGGAAATCCCCCAATTCGGAGAATTGCGCCACATCCGCCAGCAAGTATTTGATCCGCGCCTCGCCATAACCATTATGAAGCCCGCGCATCCGGATGTTTTCATTGCCGGTGAGGTCGAGATTCATGCCCTGGCTGGGGTCGAGCAGCGCCGTTACCACACCGTCAATCACCATTCGCCCGGCCACGGGCTCGTAAATGCCCGCCATGGTGCGCAGAAGCGTGGTTTTGCCCGCACCATTGGAGCCGATAAAGCCCAGCCGGTCGCCAGTGTTCAGGCTGAACGACACGTTGCGCAGCGCCTCCACCGTCAGCCGGTGCTTGGCGTCCTGCCCCATGCGGCCAGATGCCGCGGCGAACACCGTTTTTTTCAGGCTACGGCTCTCCCCGTGATAAAGCGGAAAAGCGACCGAGACATTTTCAACCAGCAGCTTGGCCAAAATTTACACCCAATATGGAATGCGCGGCCGGGCGCGCACGAAAAGCAGGAAAGACACAAGCACCAGCAATACGGAGTAGCATAGCGCATTGGTCCAGGCACCGGCATCCACCGGCTGGCCCAGAAGCGGCCCGCGCACAATTTGCAGCAGGCCATAGAACGGGTTCATTTTAATCAGCACCAGGCTGAGGCCAAGCCCGCGCTTCATCAACATCGCTGGGCTCCACATGATCGGCGTAATGTAGAATGCAATCTGCATGACGCTGCCAACAATCGGCGGCACATCCCGGTAACGCGCGCCAACCAGCCCCAGCAGCAACGCCACGGCGGAAGCATCCAGCGTCCATAGCGCCAGCGCCGGCAGCTCACTGAGCAGCGACCAGCCGAGATGTGGCGGGTAAATGATGAATACCACCACAATAACAGCCAAATTATGCACCAGCACCAACAGGTTACGCACAACAACCCGGGCCGGATGCACCGTATGGGCCATACGCTGGGAACGGATCATCTCGGCGGAGGCAGAAAAACAAATCGCCCCCTCGGCGGAGATCATGTTGAGGAAATTCCACAACACCAGCGAGACGGCAAGGAAAGGCAGATAGACCGTGACATCCTGTTGAAACAACCGGGAATAAACAAACCCGATGGCGCCGATCATCACCGCGGTGGAAATTGTCAGCCAGAACGGCCCCAGCAGCGAGCCGCGATACCGGAGCCGGATGTCGAAGAAGCTGAGCGCCCAGACCAGGGGCCAGAGGCGCAGGCTCTCACGCAGGTCCTGCAAAGCGGCGGCCGCGCGCCCCCGCCAGCTATGGGAGGCGGCGATAATAACGGGTTTGGAGGCAGTCCTGGCAGATCGCGCGAGATCAGCATTAACCTGGCCGGTTTCCGGCACGAGCATGTTCATGTGCTCCGATTAGCCGAACCGAAGCGCGGCTTCAATTGCTGGCTTCGCTCATGACATGGAGTTTAACCAGACGTTGCGTATAGACTGATTTTTTCAGAGTGTTGTCAGCCATGCGGGTAGCGAACCACGATGCTCATTTGCGGCGTTTCGCTGATGAGCACATTCGCCCCCGGCGTAAGTGCTGCCAGGGCGGTTCCGGGCGGGGGTACCAGGGATTTTATGGAACCATCAGGCATTTGCAGGATCAGTTCCTGGGCAGTCGCCCCTGGCGGGGCCTTCGGCTCGTCCAATGCTTGCATCACCTGGGCCAACGCCAACCCGGCTGAAACCGGCCGCGTTGCCAGCACTTTTGCCGGATAAACCTGCCCTTCTTGCGTTGTTACACGCTGCACCAAAGATTGCGGGGCCGCACAGCCTGTGAGAAGAACCAAACCGCTAAAATATAGAAAAAATCCGCGCATGGCCTGTTGCTAGCACGGCAGCCAACTCATCTGGTAGCGCCAGGCCCCACAGGTTTTTCTTGCCCTAAAATTCGGCCTAGTTTAAGAGGTTACAACGCCTTTTTTAAGCCATTATTGAGCGAAATACCACAACTCAGTGGCGGCTAGGCTGCGTGGAGGCTTTAAACCTTGGGTTCAACCAGAATTCTGGCCCATATCATTGTACGGAAAATGGCACGGCTGAAACCTGAGCTGGCAGCGGGCTGCGCCGGGCTGGCGCTGCTTTCGGCCTGCGCCGGTGGCGGCGGCCAGGGTGCGCGCTACACCAGCGAAACAACCGCCTATTACCTCGCTCATGCCGCGCATAATTACAATCCGCCAGGCCCGCCCGGCGACCCCTGGGGGCCCTACATCAAAATCGCCGCCGCGCATTTCGACATTCCGGCGATGTGGATCCGCCAGGTGATGCGCGTTGAATCCGGCGGGCATGAATATAGTGGCGGTCAGCTCATTGTTTCCGCTGCCGGGGCGATGGGGCTGATGCAGCTTGAACCCGGCACCTACCAGGAAATGGCGGCGCGCTACGGCCTCGGCAACGACCCGTTCAACCCCTACGACAACATCATGGCTGGCACGGCCTATATCCATGAAATGTATCAGATTTATGGCTCGCCGGGATTTCTGGCCGCCTATAATGCCGGGCCGGGTCGACTTGATTCCTTTATGAACAATAATGAGCCGCTGCCTGACGAGACGATCAATTACGTCGCGATGATTGCGCCTAATATCGAAGGCTATTACCCCCGCCGGCGCTCAGCGGCGGATGAACTGGCACTGAACACCAGGCCTATGGGCGAAGCTGGTGGCATTCTGCCCAGCGGGTTCAGCCCCGAAGCGCCAACGCCTTCACAACTCTCGGCGCCGGTTGAGGTTGCCTCTCTGGCACCGGTTTCCACCCCGCCTGAAGACTCACCTGCGCCGGTTTCTATTCCTATATCCTCCATTCTGACCGCCGTGGCGCAGAACCAGGCCGCGCCACCACCCGCCCCGGTGCAAATGGCGTCGGCAATCTACACCCCCAATGCCGTGCCTGTGCCCCCTCCGGTTCCGGCAACAAACCAATACCCCATGGTTGCCCGCACCTCGCTTCCCGTGCCGCCGCCAGCGCCCGCGCCAATGCCTGCGCCACATAATTTCTCGCTCATTCCGCCTGCCATGGCTGACACGGCGGTGCAAACGGTCGCGTTTAATTCCGGTCACCGTAGTTGGGGGATACAGGTGGGGGCTTATGACACCTCCTCCAACGCCCGGGCGGCGCTTGGCATGGCGGAGCTCACAGGTGCAAATGTGCTCACGCGGGCGCGACCGATGGTCATGAGCATACACACCGGCAGCGGCACCAAATACCGCGCCCGCTTCGTGGGGCTTGAGCATGAAGAGGCCGTGAATGCCTGCTCGCGCCTTTCAGGTGGGCCGACTGGCTGCGTGGTTCTCTCGCCGGACGCGCAGTCTTAGCGTTTATACCGCGCCATTTGCGAGCAGCGTGGCGCGCACCGCCGCTTCCGGCACGTCACCGCTGGTAAACGCCTGACCAATGCCGCGTGTGAGCACAAAATGCAGCTTGCCGCCACGGTTTTTCTTGTCGAGCTTCATATGCGCCAGCAGATGCTCGGCAGTCAGATCCGCAATCCGCACCGGCAGGCCAACCTCTGAAAGATGCTGGGCAATACGCGGCGCATCCTCCTGCGGGGCCAGGCCCAGAGCGGCTGAGAGATGTGCCGCCAGCACCAGCCCGGTCGCCACCGCCTCGCCATGCAACAGCCCGCCGCCATAGCCGGTCTCAGCCTCCAGCGCATGGGCGAAGGTATGGCCAAGGTTCAGCAGCGCACGGCCATCATTCGGCTTGGTCTCGCGCTCATCATCCCCAACAACGCCCGCCTTGAAGCGCACGGCATACTCGATCGCGCGGGCCTGGGCGTCTTTGTCACCCGCCACCAAGGCGGCGCCATGGGCCTCGCACCAGGCATAGAAACTTGCATCGGCGATCAACCCGGCCTTCACAATCTCGGCATAGCCCGCCGCGCATTCGCGCGGCGGCAGCGTGTTCAGCACGCCGGTATCGGCCAGCACCAGCAATGGCTGGTAAAACGCGCCGACAAGGTTTTTACCGTGCACGGAGTTGATGCCGGTTTTGCCACCCACGGAGCTGTCTACCTGCGCCAGCAGCGAGGTGGGGATTTGCACAAACGGCACCCCGCGCAGGGCGGAGGCCGCGGCAAACCCTGCAAGATCCCCCACCACGCCGCCGCCTAGGGCGATGATGGTGGTTTTGCGGTCAATTTTCGCGGCCAGCAGATCGTCCATCAACGCCTGGAACGAAGCAAAACTTTTAGAAGCCTCTCCCGGTTTCACCACGAAGCTCTGATGCGCGATGCCAACCTCATCCAGGCTGGCGGTGAGCGTGGCCAGATGCAGCGCCGCCACGTTCTCATCGGTCACGATAAAGCAGCGCGGCTGCGGCAATAACGGCGCCATCAGCGCCCCTGCCCTGGCCAACAGGCCCGCACCGATCAGCACATCGTAGCTGGCATCGGAGAGCGCCACCTCCACTTTGCGGGGCGGCTGATAATGTTCAATGGCGCTGGCAACATTGGCGGTGGTCACGTGCGGCGGGTCCTCTGATCCATCAACGATGATATCCGCCAGCGCATAAACCGGGCTGCGCGTAGCGGAAAGCTTTTCCAATATTTCAGCCGGGTTGCCCGCATTCAGCAGCGGCCGGTGGCTGCGCCCGGCGGTGCGCCGCACCAGCACGGGGACAGGGCAGCGCAGCCAGACGGAGGTTGCGCGCGCGCGAATGGCCAGGCGGGTCTCGGGATCCATAAACGCCCCGCCGCCCGTGGCCAGCACAATGCGGCCATTGGCAAGTAGGCGCTGGATCACCCGTTTCTCACCGTCTCGGAACGCGCTCTCCCCGTGGGCTTTAAAAATTTCGGCAATGCTCATGCCCGCCGCGCGCTCAATCTCTTCATCGGCATCATAAAACGGCAAACCCAGTAAAGCAGCCAGGCGCTTGCCAATGGCGGTCTTGCCGGCCCCCATCAGGCCGACCAACACGATGCTACGCTGCGAGTCCGGGGCGATTTGAGTATTGAATGGCATCGGCGGGCACGCTTAACACATAGCCGGGATGATACCAGATAGCCGCGTGGAAGCTTTTTTGGAGATGCTGGCCGCGGAACGCGGGGCGGCGGCCAACACGCTGGCCGCCTATCTGGCGGACATGGATAATTTCTCAAGCTTTTT
This sequence comes from Pseudomonadota bacterium, assembly GCA_021808055.1. The sequence goes on from JAKBCH010000018.1 coordinate 24,549, forward strand.
GGGCCGATCCATCCCCGCTTCCCGCGCCCGCGCCGAGGATATAGCCGCCTATATGCAAAGTCTCGGCACCTCCGGCATGGCGGCCAGAACCCAAGCGCGCAGGCTTTCCGCCCTGAAACAATTTTTCCTGTTTTTGCTGCGCGAAGGCGTCAGGGAGGATAACCCCGCCGCCGAGATCAGCGCCCCCAAACTGCCCAAATCCCTGCCGAAATATTTGAGCGAGAGCGAGGTGGACGCCTTAATGGATGCCGCGCGCGGCATGGAAGGGCTGCCGGGGCTGAAAGCCCAGGCGGGGCTGGAAATTCTCTATTCCACCGGGTTGCGCGTTACAGAAATGCTTTCGCTCCGCGCCAGCGCGCTCACCACCGACGCGATGATGCTGCTCATTAAAGGCAAAGGCGGCAAAGAACGCATGATCCCGCTATCGGACGCCGCACGCGCCGCCGCCGCCGCCCTGCGCGCTGGCTCGCCGCTCAAGGCCCGCTACCTCTTCGCCGGGCGAGATATTTCTCAGCCCATGACTCGCCAAGGTTTCGCTTTGCTGCTGAAACAAGCGGCGATCGCTGCAGGGCTGGACCCGGCAAGGCTTTCCCCGCATGTGCTGCGGCATTCCTTCGCCTCGCATTTGCTGGCGCATGGGGCGGATTTGCGGGCCTTACAAAAACTGCTTGGCCATGCGGATATCGCCACCACCGAAATTTATACCCATGTGCTGGCGGAGCGGCTGCAAAAGCTGGTGCAGGCGCATCACCCGCTGGCGGTTAAGCGGGAAGGCGGTTGAGCAGTTCCAGCTTAACCCGCGTTATCAAATTACCACGCTGGCGGGTTTCATAAGCGCGGATATAATCGCGCATCGGCCCCGGCATTTTGCACGGGGCCGCAACCGGCACGGCGCGGCCCTGGCAAAACCCCGCCCACGCCGCGCGGAAGCAACCATGCCGCGCCGCGATTAGCCCATACCCCAGCAGCCAAGGTGCCAAGGCCAACCAACCCTGCCGCCATTTGCGCGCGATAATCAGCCGATTGCGGATGAAATGCGTCATCCGCGCCTCCTGCCATCGGAACCTGCCTTCGGCGGCGGGTGTGTGGATTACCGCCAGCCCGCCCTCATAAAACACCCGCCACCCACGCGCGATGGCGGCGAGGCAGAAATCATACTCTTCCCAGGTGAAGAAGAAACTCTCGTCATACCCGCCCACCGCCTGCCACGCGGCACGGCGTATGGCGTGGCCCGCCCCTACGAAAGTGGTGGCGGCAAACCGCCCCCGGTGGCGCGGCAGCAGTGCCTTGGGGTAACCCCAGCTTGTCAGGTCTGGCCCCTGCCCGGCCGCCGCCAGGATGCAAAAGCCGATGGCGCCGAGCTCCGGTGCTTTTTCAAACCGCCGCAGCGCGCCCGCCACCACATATTCATCGGCAAAGCGGGCATCGTTATCCAGTCCCACGATAATCCGCCCATGCCCCAACGCCGCCAGGGCGTTGCGCCCGCCCGCCACACCTCGGTTTTGCGCCGCGGCATAAAGTGCGAAACCCCGCGCCTTGCCAAAGTACGTGACGAGTTCACGAAGCATCTCGGGTTCAGAGCCTTGATCCAGCACCGAGACGTGAAACCACCCGCCTCTCTGTGCCAAAGCCGAGGCAATGGCGGACTTGGTTTCCTCCAGCCGCCCTAAACAAAGAATAACGATATCCGCGTCGTAAGCCCCCGGGGCGGGCCGCTGCCCGGCCAGCAGGTGCCACGCCTCAGCAGGCATTGGCCTGGCCGAACGGCACCGGCAAGGTGCGGAGCAAAATCGCGATATCCAGCCCCACCGACCAGTTCTGGATATATTCAAGGTCGCTCGCCAGCCGATGCTCCAGGGCTGGCAAGCTGCGCGTCTCGCCCCTCTGGCCGCGCACCTGCGCCAGGCCGGTAATGCCGGGCTTCACCCGGTGGCGCAGCCGATAGAGCTTCACCGCGTTTTCAAAGCTGATCCCTTCCACGGTGGTCTCCGGCGCGTGCGGGCGCGGGCCAACAAGCGACATCTCACCACGGATAACGTTAACAAGCTGCAACAGCTCATCCAGCGAGGTACGGCGCAGGAAATGGCCAATCCTTGTGACCCGCGCGTCACCGGGACGAGCCTGGGTAAACGTTAATCCCGGCTCATGCCGCATGGTACGGAATTTCAGCACCGTGAACGGCCGGCCTTGCGCGCCCACGCGGCTTTGCCGAAACACCACCGGGCCTGGGCCGGAAACCCGAACCAGCATTGCCAGCACCGCCAGCAACGGCGCACACAGCACCAGCAGCAGCGCAGCCACCACGATGTCAAACCCACGCTTCACCAGATGGCTGGAGGTTACAAGCTCATCTGTTACCACTGGCACCAGCTTGCAGCCGCCGGTGCGGGCCCGCAGCATCTCCGGCAGATTGGCTGAAACATCGAAAGCCAGCCAGATTCGCGCCGGATAGGTCAGCAATTCTTGCAACAATTCTCGCTCCGGCGCGTTGTCAAAGCTTTCCAACGCGGGATGATGGACGAACACCACGTCTTGCACGATCTGCGTGGAAAAATTCCGCAAAAGCTCGGCGCTGTCATGCAGTTCCGGCCAAGCTCCCAACTCGCGCAGGGCAGAAAGATACAGCACCCCGGCAATCCGCGAAGGCAGTTTTTGTTCCGCCAGCGCCAAGGCCAGGTCTGGCGGGCAGTGATCATAGCACACCACCAGCGTGGCCCCGGGGCTGGCCGCGGGGGTGGCAGCCCGGGCTGGCAGAACAGCATGGGTGAAAAGCAGCAATGCGGGCGTGGCCACAAGGTCCAACAGCGTCCAGTGTTTAAGCAGAATGCCCGGATGGTCTAGCAGCACCGCAAGGCCCAACAACGCGGCGGCGGTGACCAGAAAGGAAATCACGGCAACGCCACCTTGGTGCCAGCGCCCCTTGGCTGTGTATCCGCCATGGGAAGCGGCAAGACCCACTGAAAAACCCGCCAAAATCATCCAGAACAGCAGATAGCGTGGCAGATTGTCCGTAACCTGCCCTTGCAACGTGCCCAACAAGGGCAGCGCCAGAATGGCCAACATATCCAACACGGGTGCAATCCAGCTCAAACCAGGCCACATCGACAAAACATCAACGCAAGGTTGTTTTTTAAGGCAAATATGGGAGTAAGACTGCCCGCTGGCTCGCATCTCAACCATGAGCAACCTCCCGCTGGTTGCAATAGTTAATATTATATTACCTGAGGTTGAATTAGCGGAAAACGAAACGCTTGGAAAGCAGGTAATTAAAAATAAGTCCGGCGGCTGAACCGGCCGCAATCCCGATCACCGGATGCTTCACCACCAACGGCGAAAACGCCACCAGTAGAAAAAAAGTGCCGCGATTAAACACAAAGCCAACAGCATTGGCGGCGAGAAACTTCACCCATTGCACATGCGCAGCGCCATGCTCCACATGCCGGAAGGTCCAGAGCCGGTTTATGATCCAGTTTATCGTCGCCGCGACGATAAAGCTGCACGTGCCCGCGATATAGAGGTTCACAAACGGCCGCAGCAGGTAAACCGTGCCAGTGTCCCACACAAAACCCAGCGTGCCGACAATGGCGAAGCGGATGAAGGATTCCGAAACTCCCAGCCGGGCAATGAGCCCCACCAGCCTGTCCAGCAGGGCCAGCGGATTCATCGCCGAGGCTTCCGGCTCAGCCGGCAAACGGGTCCTGCATCAGAATCGTATCGTCGCGCTCCGGGCTGGTTGAAAGCAACGTAACAGGCGCTTCCACCAGTTCTTCGATGCGCTTCACATATTTAATGGCCCCGGCAGGGAGCTGCGCCCAGCTACGGGCGCCCTGGGTGCTATCGCTCCAGCCTTCCATCACTTCGTAAACCGGCTGTGCCGCCGCCTGGGCCGCCATGGCGGCCGGCAAATATTTATAATGTTTGCCGTTAACCGTGTAGCCGGTGCAAATTTTCAGCTCCTTGAAGCCATCCAGCACGTCCAGCTTGGTCAATGCCAGACCCTGGATGCCACCCACTTTCACCGCCTGGCGCACCATGGCGGCGTCAAACCAGCCGCAGCGGCGCTTGCGGCCCGTAACGGTGCCAAATTCATGCCCACGCTCGCCCAGCAACTGGCCGATCTCGTCATGCAGCTCGGTCGGGAATGGTCCCGCGCCAACCCGCGTGGTGTAGGCCTTGGCAATGCCCAGCACTCGCCCCGCCGCATCCGGCCCCATGCCGCTGCCCGCCCCCGCTGTGCTGGCGACAGTGTTGGAGGAGGTCACGAACGGATAAGTGCCATGATCGACATCCAGCATCACCGCCTGCGCGCCCTCGAACAAAATCTTCTCGCCATGGGCTTTGGCTACGGCCAGACGCTCCCATACCGGCTCAGCGAAGGGCAGCAGCTTCGGCGCGAGTTCAAGCAGGTTTGCCAGCAGCTCTTCTTTCTTGAAGGTTGCTGCCCCTAGGCCCGCCAGAAGCGTATTATGGTGTAGCAGCAACTCGTCCAGCTTGGCGGAAAGCGTCTCCGGCTCGGCCAGGTCGCACATGCGAATGGCGCGGCGCGCCACTTTATCCTCATAAGCGGGGCCGATGCCGCGCCCGGTGGTGCCGATTTTACGGTCGCCACGCGCGGCCTCGCGGGCGGCGTCCAGCGCCGCGTGCAACGGCAGAATCAATGTCGCGTTCTCGGCGATGCGCAATGTCTCGGGTGTTACTTTAAGGCCCTGGGCGGCCACGCGCCCAATTTCGGCCAGCAGCGCATTGGGGTCCACCACCACGCCATTACCGATAATGCCAAGTTTGCCGCTCACCACGCCAGAGGGCAGCAGCGAGAGCTTGTAGGTCTGGTTGCCCACCACCAGCGTGTGCCCGGCATTATGCCCGCCCTGGAAGCGCACCACGATGTCAGCGCGGCTGGCCAGCCAGTCCACAACCTTACCCTTGCCCTCGTCGCCCCACTGGGCCCCAATGATCGTCACGTTGGTCATTACAAATTCCTATTCAGGAGAGCGCGCTGATTACGTTCTCAAACAACAAATGGGAGCAGCCGAGACGGCGGGCTTCATCGCCCGCTGCGGCCTCCGGCGCAAGCCCCGGCACGGTGGCATAACCCTGCGCCCTGGCGTTTTGCGCCGCCGCGGCGCTGGTGCCATGCGGCAGATATAATCGCGGGCGCAAGGCGGCGGGCGGGGCCAGGCGAATAATGCTGTCAGGGTACAGCGTAATGCCCGTGGCGGGTTCGGCATCGCCGCACAAATAACGCCCGCCACGCCCCAATTCCATCTGTTGCCCGGCGGCAAAAATCGTCATGGAAATGCCGGTATGGTAGCGGTAGCCACGGAATTCCACCGGGTCTACGGTGAGCGGCAGATCCGGCAACACCGCCTGCACGGCGGCAACCACCTCGGCCAGACGCTGCGCCTGGGTGCGGCCAGCTTCAGGTAAACCAGCTTCCAGCAGGGCGGGCACGGCACGCGCGGCGGGGCCGCTGGCATCCAGCAATTTCAACAGCAACGCGGTCTGCGTGCCGCCGAGTTCGGCCACGGCGGCGGCATCCTTGCGATCCAGCGCATGGGCCAAAGCTGGATGATGATGGGCGGGCACACCCTCCAGCAGGCTCGGTACCAGCCGGGGGATGGTAAGGTCGATCGAAAGATCCTTCAGCCCCACCGCTTCCAGCGCCGCAATGGCGGTCAGGATAATCTCCGCATCGGCGGCGGCGGTGTCGTTGCCGATCAGCTCTATTCCGGCCTGGGAAAGCTGGCGCTCCGGCTGCATCTGGGTGCCGCGCACATGCAGAACCGGGCCGCAATAAGCCAGGCGCAAGGGGCGCGGGGCGGTGGCCAGGCGGCTGGTGGCGAGGCGACCGATCTGCGGCGTGGTGTCCGCCCGCAGACCCATCATGCGCTGGCTTTCAGGGTCCATCAGCCGGAAGGTTTGCTCCGCCGTGGCGGCACCTGAGCCGGCGAACAGCGAATCCTCAAATTCCAGCAAGGGCGGAATGACGCGCTGATAGCCGTGCGCCGCGAAGCAATCCATGATCGCTTCGGCGGAACGGGCCTGGCATTCAGCCTCCGGCGGCAGCACATCGGCAAGCCCGGCGGGGAGAAGAGCGGGGTGTGTGGTCGGCGTCTCGTTCATCGGCTACCTGTTGTTGGCGCGGCGCTATAACATCATGCGCCAGCAGGGCCAATTGCCCAGGACACAAGCCTGCGTTAAGCACATGATTAACAACCTTACCGGGTGTTAATAAATTGCTCTTCAACAGCAAGCTGTTCATTCTGGTGTTTTTGCCGCTGGCGTTGAGCGGTTTCCTGGCGCTGGGGCGGTGGCGCCGGGCCAGCCTGTGGTGGCTGCTGGGGTGCAGCCTGTTTTTCTATGCCTGGTGGAAGCCCGTGCTGCTGGCGCTACTGCTGGCCTCCATTGGCGTGAATTATGTGCTGGCGGCGCGGCGAGGGTGGTTGATGGCCGGGCTGGCGTTCAATCTTGGGCTGCTGGGCTGGTTTAAATATGCGGGCATGTTCGGGGTGCCGGGCATCGTGCTGCCGCTGGGGATTTCGTTCTTCACCTTTCAGCAGATCATGTTTCTGGTGGACAGCCACCGGGGCGAGGTGAAGCGGCCGCCGTTTCTTGATTACGCCTGTTTCATCGCGTTTTTTCCGCATCTCATCGCCGGGCCGATTGTGCGGCCAAGCCATATTTTGCCGCAACTGGCTGCCCTGGCACCGAGGCAGAATGTGCAAGTACGGCTGACCGAGGGGGTAGAGATTTTTCTGCTCGGGCTGGCCAAAAAGATTGTGCTGGCGGATGGGCTTTCGCGCTTTGCCGACCCTGGTTTTGCTGCCGCGGGGCGGGGGGATGCGATCTCCTTCATCGAGGCATGGGTGGCGTTGCTGGCCTATGCCTTGCAGATATATTTCGATTTTTCCGGCTATTCAGACATGGCGATTGGCCTGGCGCGAATGTTCGGGATTCATTTTCCGCTGAATTTCCGTTCGCCGTATCAGGCGCGGGATATCAGTGATTTCTGGCGGCGTTGGAACATTACGTTGAGTCTGTTTCTGCGCGATTATCTTTATATTCCGCTGGGCGGCAACCGGCATGGCGAAGGCAAGCGCATTCGCAATTTAATGGCGACGATGCTGCTGGGCGGGTTGTGGCACGGCGCGGCATGGCGGTTTGTGCTGTGGGGTGGGTTGCATGGAGTGTTTCTGGTTGTGCATGGCTGGTGCAAGGGTTTGAAAATTCCGCGTGGGGTTTCCTGGGCCATTACATTGCTGGCGGTGACTTTGGCCTGGGTGCCGTTTCGGGCCACGAGTTTTGCCGCCGCGGTGCAGATGTATCACGGGTTGTTTGGGCTGAATGGGCTGGCGGTGCCTGCCGTGTTGGCAAGTGCGATTCCGTTTGGGCATGTGGTGCCGGTGCTTCCCTTTTTGGGAGACGCCCGCAGCATGAGCCTACCGCAAAGTATTTTGTTGCTCGGGCTGGGGTGGTTGATTGCGCTGGCATTGCCGGATTTGCACAGCATGGGGGTACGACGGCGCAGCATTGCGCTGGTGGCGAGCTTCGCGCTGAGTATGCAGGCGTTATTTTTTGCGCCGGCCGCGATTCCATTTTTGTATTTTCAGTTCTGATGCGAAGGCTGCTGATTTGCGCTTTGGCTTCCGTGGCGCTGTATCTGCTGCTGTTTGGGCTGGTGCTGGAGAGGCCGCTTTCTCTCGGACCATTGCGGTTGGAGATGGCGCAGAAAACCGCCCGGCTTGCCGCCCTGCCTTCGCCTAAGCTGGTGATTCTTGCAGGCTCTAACGGGCCATATTCGCATAGCTGTGCGGTGATGGGGCTGATGCTCGGTCTGCCTTGCGAGAATGCGGGCATTGCCGTGGGCATTGGGCTGGATGAAATTTTCGCCCGCTATGCGCACACGCTGCATAAAGGCGATATG
>JAKBCH010000083.1 GCA_021808055.1 Pseudomonadota bacterium
GTGCCTCGGGCCTTATGGGAATGGCGCGGGGCTCAACCGCCGTGGTCTCGGGCTTTACCTCTGGTTGGTCGCCAAGCCCTGCCGGTTCTCTGTTGGCGGCAGCTCTCAACTCGGCTTCCAGGGCTGAGCTGATATCAATGGGTGTATCAGCAATGGGGGAGGGGAAGCGGTTAGGGCGATCGTGGCGCTCCTGCCGGTCACGCGGTTGGAATTCCTGGCGCGGGCGCTGTTCAAAACGGCGCTCCTGCCGGTTTTCCTGGCGGTTGTCGCGATATTCCCGGTTTTCCTGGCGGTTGTCGCGGTACTCGCGATTTTCCTGGCGCGGCTCTCGGGCTTCCACGGATTCGCCTTCCGGGGTTTGCTCCCGGCGTTGATACTCCCCCTGATTTTGATAGCGTTGCTCGCCATTCTGTGCGCCGCCTTGGCCGGGCGGCGGCAAGCCTTGCGCCGCATTAATGGCGCTCAGGATACGGAAATAATGTTCAGCGTGTTGATAATATGCTTCGCCCAATACCCGATCATTGGATGAAGCTGCATCGCGCGCCAGTTGTGAATATTTATCATAAAGCTGTTGTGCCGTACCGCGTACACGCATTTCCGGGCCGGAACTGTCGAATACATGGTTTCTATTAAGCGGTATGCCATTTTGTTGATTGCGAAATCCGCCACCGCCACCGCCACCACCACCTGAACGATGGTTGCGTCCACGCATTCGCTTCATATTCATAGGCCTGTGTCTATCCTCGTTTGCTGGTTTGCGCAGAGCGATATGTAAATAAATTGCCTTTTTAGCTCCAAAATAATCGGAGACTCGTAGGCAAGGCGAACCGCGCCCTTTGTGATTAGCTGCAAATTCTCGCTCTGCCAATCGCTTAATTGTAAAATCTGAGAATTATAGCTCTGTTGATGCCAGAAATGTCACGTCGGAATTCGTGATCAAACCCGGTTTTCTTCGCCAACTCAGAGACTGATTTGGCTTGGCCAACTCCAAGTTCAAGCACTGCCATGCCCCCCGGCGCTAAAATATACGGCAAAGCGGCAAAAATCGCGGCGTAAGCGGCGAGACCATCTGTGCCGCCGTCAAGCGCCATGGCTGGTTCATAAGCCGCTACCTCCGGCATGAGGCCGGGAATATCAGCGCTTTCGATATAAGGCGGGTTCGAGACCACAAGGTCGAATCGGTGGTCGAGGGCGCCCGCCCAGCTTCCCGTTAAAAACACGGCGCGGTTTCCAAGGCCAAGGCGTTGGGCATTCCGGCGCGCAAGGTTTGTTGCTTGCGGGTTTAAATCCACACCCACACCAAAGGCGGAAGGGAATTCATGCAGGCAGGCAAGTAGTAGGCATCCCGTGCCGGTGCCGAGGTCCAGAATTGTGCGCGGGGCCTTCCCTTCCTCAAGCGCAGCTTCCACTAAGGTTTCTGTATCTGGCCGGGGAATAAGCGTGGCGGTAGAGGTCAGGAAATCCAACCCCCAAAATTCTTTATGGCCGGTTATATAAGCCAGAGGCTCGCGCGCCGCGCGCCGCGCCAGGGCTTGCGCGTAGGCCTGCGGGTTCACCGCGGCCCGCGCCAGAAGACCGGCGGCATTGGTACCTAGAGCAAAAGCCAACAACAGCCGGGCTTCGCGGCGTGGCTCCTCAATGCCAGCCAGCTTCAGCCGGTCAGATATTTCGGCCAGTGCCTGGGCAGTGGGGATCAATTCTGTTCAGCCAGCCGTGCCGCCTGGTCCTCGGCGATCAGCGCGTCGATAATGTCGTCAAACTCGCCCAGCATAACCCGGTCGATTTTATGGAGGGTAAGGTTGATGCGATGGTCCGTCACGCGGCCTTGCGGGAAGTTATAGGTGCGGATGCGCTCGGAGCGGTCCCCCGTGCCCACCTGGCCCTTGCGGTCTGCGGCACGTGTAGCGTTCACACTGGCGCGCTGCTGGTCGTAAATGCGGGAGCGCAGAATTTTCATCGCCTTTGCACGGTTCTTATGCTGGCTGCGTTCCTCCTGCATCGCCACCACCGTCCCAGTGGGAATATGGGTGATGCGCACGGCGGATTCGGTCTTGTTCACATGCTGTCCGCCAGCGCCAGAAGCCCGGTATACATCGATGCGCAGATCGCTTTCGTTAATGTCCACATCCACCTCTTCCGCTTCGGGCAGCACGGCGACAGTGATGGTGGAGGTATGAATGCGCCCTTGCGTTTCCGTGGCGGGCACGCGCTGCACCCGGTGCACGCCGGACTCAAATTTCAGCTTGGCGAAGACGGATTTGCCGGTGATCTCGGCCATCGCGTTCTTAACCCCACCGAGTTCGTTCTCCTCGTAATCCATCACCTCAAAACGCCAACCCTGCAAAGCGGAATATTTCTGGTAGGCGGAAAAAAGCTCGGCGGCGAACAGCCCGGCCTCATCCCCGCCGGCAGCAGGGCGGATTTCCAGAATGCCGGAGCGGTCATCGGCTTCGTCCTTTGGCAGCAAGGCCAGGCGCACAGCCATTTCCAGCTCGGGCAGTTGCTGTTTCAGCTCATGCAGCTCAGCTTCGGCTAGTTCCTTCATGTCGGGGTCGGCCAGCAGAGCTTCGGCTTCCTTGGCCTGCTTTTCCGCGTCACGCAGCGCGATAACTTTTTCCTCAACAGGTGTAAGTTCAGACAGCTCCTTGGAGGCTTTCACAAACTCCTCGCCCGAGAGCGCGCCGGAGAGCATAAAGCGCAGCTCCTCGGCTCTGGCCATAATGCGGTCGAGTTTATGTTCGAGGCTGGAACTCATGCGCGGAGGCGCTCCACCAACGTTTCCGCCGTCATATCTTCCTGGGTGCCGTCGGCCAGATTTTTTAACTTCAGGTCACCACCTACCAGCACAGCAAAGGCGGCACCGGATTTATTGGCACGCTCCAGCCGTTTTTTGGCATTGCCGGAATAACCAATCTCGGCTGCGATATTTTGGCTCCGCAACAGATTAAGAATGGTGAGCGCATTCGCCTCCGCATCGGTCCCCATGGGGATCACGGAAACGGGCAGCGCCACCACAGGCGGGGCGGCAATAAGCATGGAAAGCCGCTCAATGCCCGCCCCCCAGCCAATGCCCGGCACGTTGGGGCCGCCCATCTGTTCTACCAGCCCGTCATAACGCCCGCCCGCCATCACCGTGCCTTGCGCGCCCAGCGCGGTGGTCACAAACTCAAAAGCCGTGTGGTTATAGTAATCCAGCCCGCGCACGATACGAGGATTTTCCTCAAACGGGACACCAAAAGCAGAGAGCGTGGATTTCAAACCGTTATAGAAGGCGGCAGCATCCTCGGTGAGATGGGCGTAGATGAGTGGTGCGTTCTCCACCAGCGCCTTGTCGCCTTCATCCTTGGAATCCAGAATACGCAGCGGGTTTTTTTCAAGCCGTAGCTTGCTCTCTTCCGAAAGCTTGTCTGCATGGCCAGTGAAATACGCCACCAGCGCGTTGCGATAATTGGCACGGCTTTGGGCATCGCCAAGTGTGTTGATGTTGAGCACGACATCCTTTGCAACACCCAGCTCGTTCAATATGCGCCAGCCCGCGGAAATCACTTCCGCATCTGCAAGCGGTGTGGCAGGGCCAAGCAATTCCACGCCAATCTGGTGGAATTGCCGGTAGCGGCCTTTTTGCGGCCGCTCGTAACGGAACATCGGCCCGGCATAGAAGACTTTCTGCGGCAGAGTCTGCGTAAGGCCTCCGGTAATGAGCGCGCGGCAAACCCCCGCCGTGCCTTCCGGGCGCAGCGTGATGGAATCCCCGCCGCGATCTTCGAAGCTGTACATCTCCTTCGTGACCACATCCGAGGTTTCGCCGAGAGTGCGGGAGAATATCCGCGTATCCTCAAAAATCGGCGTCTGCCATTCGGAGAATCCATACAAGGCCGTCACGCGCCGGGCTGTTTCCACCACGTGGAAATGCCGGGCCGCATCCTCGCCGATCAGGTCCCGCGTGCCGCGTACGGGTTGCAACTGGTTTGCCATCTCGTCCTACTCTCAAAACAAAAACCGGGGCGCAAACTCGCCCCGGAGAACTCGCATTTCAATAGTAGCGCTATTCAGCGGCGAGCTTGGCCGCTGCCTTTTCGGCTTCCACCTGAGCGGCTTTCTTCTCTACCAGTTCAACCAGATGTTCCACCATTTCTTCATCGGAAATTGTGTGATCAGTCTTGCCGGAAGCGTAGATCATGTGCCGTCCGCCGCCACCGCCGGTAAGGCCAAGGTCAGTCATCAGCGCTTCGCCGGGGCCATTCACCACGCAGCCGATAATGGAGAGCGTCACTGGGGTTTCAATATGTGCGAGACGTTCCTCCAGGGTTTCAACCGTCTTAATTACGTTAAAGCCCTGGCGCGCACAGGAGGGGCAAGAGATGATGCGCACGCCTCGGTGGCGAATACCGAGCGATTTCAGGATATCCCACCCCACCAGCACTTCTTCCTCCGGTTCAGCCGAAAGTGAAACGCGCATCGTATCGCCAATACCAGCCCAGAGCAGGGAGCCCAAACCAATGGAGGACTTAACCGTGCCCGCGCGTTTGCCGCCAGCTTCCGTAATGCCGATATGCAGCGGGTGATCGCATTGATCAGCCAGTTGCTGATAAGCCGCCACGGCCATGAACACGTCAGATGCTTTCACGGAAATTTTGAATTCGTGAAAATCATGATCCTGGAGAATCTTCGCGTGTTCCAGGGCGGATTCCACCAGCGCATCCGGGTTGGGCTCGCCGTATTTCTCCAGCAGATGCTTCTCCAGGCTGCCAGCATTCACGCCAATGCGCATGGAGCAATTATGGTCTCGTGCGGCCTTAATCACCTCGCGCACACGCTCAGGGCTGCCGATATTGCCAGGGTTGATGCGCAGGCAAGCTGCACCGGCTTCGGCCGCCTCAATCCCCCGGCGGTAATGGAAATGAATATCCGCCACAATAGGCACATTCACGCGCTTCACAATTTCCTTCAGCGCGGCGGTGCTTTCTTCATCCGGACAGGAAACGCGCACAATATCCACGCCCGCCTTCTCGGCTCGCAAAATCTGCGCGACAGTCGCCTCCACATCCGTGGTGAGCGTGTTGGTCATGGTCTGCACCGAAACCGGTGCATCGCCGCCCACCTTCACATTGCCAACGCTGATCTGCCGGGATTTGCGGCGGTCGATCTGCTGATATTCACGGTAATTCATGCGCGTTCCTCTACTGGGCGGCCCCGTTTACGGGGGGCAGATTGGATGGGGCGGCGGAAGCGGCGCCGCTGCCAGCTTGCGGGGTGAGTTGGTAGCCGTGCAGCACCACCCCTGCGGCGCCAAGCGGTTGGCCGGGCTTACCATTAGTGGTGATAATAGTGCCTCCGGCGTTTCCGGTGGTCATAACCAATCCTGGTTCCTGCGGTACGGGCCAGCTATCACCCGCGTGCAACACTTTGCTGAAGAGAATATTCCCGCTGGCATCTGAAACTTGAACCCAGGCATCCTGTGTAGCGTTAATCACCATGCCCGCTCCCGGAGCAGGTGTTGAGGCTGGTGTAGCGGGTTGCAGGGGGGCGGAGGCAACCGGTGGGCTGGGAACGGCCGGGGCATTAGAAGCAGCCGTTCCAGATGTAGCAGTCTGGGCGCTTAGAGTAACTGGGGCGGGAGTGGCTATTGCGGTGCTGGGCCCGGCACTGGCGGAAGGTTTCGCTGGTGCAGGCTTAGCTGCGGCTGGAGGCGTTGCGGTATTGGGCGCGGGCGCGAGGTTAACGTTGGCTGGCGGTGTTACTTTCGGTGGAATCGCCAGGGGTTGTAGTTGAGCGGGCACCTGCGGCACAGATTGTGCCAGCCTGCGCGCCTGCTCTGTATGGTGATACCACAGCCCATAAGCGGCCAGAACTACAATGAAGCCGATGAACACAATGGCACCCTTGGGCACACCCCTGTCCGGCACCGGTGCCAGAAACTGAATTTCTGTTTTAGGCAACTCGCCGAGCTGTCCTGCATCGCGGAATCGGCGCAGAATTTCCTCGCCGTCGAGCCCCAGAGCTTGTGCGTAAGAGCGTACAAACCCGGCGCGATAGGCCGGACCGGGCAAAGAGGAGAGGTTGCCTCCCTCGATGGCGGTTAGAAACTCCATGCGGATGCGCAACCCCTCAGCTACCTCGGGTAACCGCCAGCCCAGGCGCTCACGCACTTCCCGTAAGCCTGCCCCAGCCCGCTCAGCAGATGAAACTATCTCCGTATCCACAATCTCATTTCCGTTAAGGTCATCTGGCATTCCTGGTTCTTTTACCCCGGAACCGCGCATCTCTCAAATTGCGAGGTTATGTTCGCGCGCCCAAACCGCCAGGGGCTCACGAATGCTGCCCCCAGCCGCCCCGGCGCGCCGCAATTCCCGCAGCACCGGGCGCAGGGCATTAAGGTCTGCTTCTACAAGTACGGCCTTAACCGGTAGAATGGAATTACCAGACATTGAAAGCGTATTAATGCCGAGGGCAGCAAAAGCTAGCGCATCTAGAGGCCGGCCGGCCGCTTCACCACAAACTGAAAGCGGCACACCAGCTTCCTGGCAGTACGTAACCAGTTTTTCCAGCATTTCCAGCACCGGGGCGGAAAGTGTGTCATACCGGTCCGCCAGTTCGGGCGTTCCTCTGTCCGCCGCGAAGAGAAACTGCATCAGATCGTTGGTGCCCACGGAAATAAAATCCGCCTCCGCCAGCAATCCGGGGAGCTGAAAGAGCAAGGAGGGAACTTCCAACATGGTGCCGGCCTCCAGCCGCTCAGGGGCGGGGCGGATGCGCCCGGCTTCAGCCTCAAGAATATCCCGTGCTGCACGGAATTCTTCCACGGTAGCGACCATCGGGAACATCACCTGCAAGGGTCGACCTTGTGCGCCCAGCAATAAAGCGCGCAACTGTCGCCGCAAAATCGCGGGCCGGTCCAGCCCAATGCGCAGGCTCCGCCAGCCCATGGCTGGGTTTTCTTCTGTCTGCGCGGTTTCGCCCGGCAGCAGCTTGTCGGCCCCCAGATCCAGCGTGCGAAACTGCACGGGCCGACCCTTGGCGCGGTCCATCACGCGGCCGTATTCAGCCGCCTGGCCCGCC